>NZ_JAKLTU010000044.1:0-15148 GCF_022570815.1 Synechococcus sp. PCC 6716 | reverse complement strand
AAAAGGCATTGAGTCGCAAGCAAAAGGGGTCTCGCAATCGAGAAAAAGCACGACTTAACCTTGCTCGAATCCACCAACAGATTGCCAACGCCAGACAAGACCATCTGCACAGGGTAACGACGCGGCTCATCCGTGAAAACCAAACGATTGCCGTTGCCTGTGCGGGAGTGGGATTGTCCCAAGTGTGGAGTCCACCATGACCGAGATATGAATGCAGCGATAAACATGTTGGCCGTGGGACACATGGTGTCAGTCTGTGGAGCTAACGTAAGACCTGATGAGCACACGCTCAAAGGGCAGTTGCGAAAGTCCAGCAATGGAAAGAAGCAGAAACCTAAGTCGTGAGGCTTGGGAATCCCCGCTGCTTGCGGCGGGGAGGATGTCAACTAGTTGCGGGTGGGCAGCTCAAAGACAAATCCCTCATAGTAGAGGAGTTGGCCGTCTTCACTCTTGACAGGACGCGCACTTTCACAAATCGTAGTAATACTGTCATCAACTCGATACACCTTAGATACAAGGTTCTGAACAACACCACGACTTTGAACTTGCTGCTGAAACCTTTCCCAAGCGCTACTGTCCACGTAGGGACGCTGGGTGTGGTGCTCAATATCTGCTAGCCAGTCCTGAGCATCAGCATAGCCATAGATGCGTGCAAGGGTGTCATTCACTTTAAAATACACCCCCTCCGGCGAGCTTTGATAAATGCCAATTGCCGCTTCCTCAAACATTTGCCGATACTTTTCTTCAGCCGCTTGCAGTGAGGATACTAGCTCCCGTCGTTCTTCAATGATTTCCTGTAATTGCTGATTTTGCTTCTTAAGGAGGACATTTTTTTGCCGCAGTTTACGCTGCAACAGTGCAATAGTGAGTTGGTTTTTGACCCGAGCTAGCACTTCCGCCTGCTGAAACGGCTTACTGACGTAGTCCGCGCCCCCTACCTCAAAGGCTTTTACCTTATCGAAGACGTCATCCAGTGCACTAATGAAAATAACTGGAATAGACTGGGTCTTGGGGTTTTCCTTGAGGGTTTGGCACACTTCATAGCCGTTCATGTCTGGCATCATGATATCAAGGAGAATGACATCCGGTGGCTCTGCTTCAATTCCCATGAGTGCCATTTGACCACTAATGGCTCCGCGGACATCGTAGCCCTCCATTTGCAGTAAGGCAGTCAAGACTTCAACATTTTCAGGGGTATCATCGACAATTAAGATGCTGCCCGCCCCTGAATCAAAGAGGTCGGTGGTCATGCGGTGGCCTCCCAATGGCGATCGTGGGTCAGTGCACTAGATAGTCCCCATCCTATCAAACGTGCCCCTGTTTCTGGGCATGGAGGCAACCATAGCGACCACTGGGGAGCGTGTTAGCTTCTGACTAGAATAATCAGAAATAATCAGAATTGAGGCATCCTCAAATGTACGGAGTAGGTGAGAAGGGGAGTCTTGGGCTGTATGAGCCTGCTAGTTGCCCCCAAACGGGTGACGCCAGAGGTTACCTGCTTTAGCCTCTTTGTCGCAATGACCTCCCGCAGGGGCTTGAGCAAGTTTATCGAATGTGAGCGAAAAACCCCATCCGCTTGCGGCGGGGAGGATGGCAATAGTTGCCTATGCCAGATTATTGGTTCTTAAAGGCATAGGAGCCACGATACTGGGTGAGCTGCCCCAATTCCGTTAGCGATCGCGTTCCTGAGTAGAGTTGATCATTAATTTCCCACGTAGGATAGCCTTGAATCCCCTTTGCCCGGCAGCGCTCTACTTGGGGGTTGGCACCATTGGGATCACATTCAACGTAGGTGAGTTCACGGACGGCTTCTTTGCCAAATAGTTCTTTTTGATCGTGGCAGTGGCTACACCAATAGGCACCGTACATCACGGCACCGCTTTGGGTTAGATGGCGTGCCAAGGCAATTTCCGCAGGCCCAGAGGTATTGACGATGGGTATCCCAGGGCCACCGTCATCCCGCACCATCGTTGTGTTGTAAACGCCAAATACCCCCACCAGTGTAATTACTGCTACAATAAAGCCCGTAAAAAATAATTGGCCGCGATCGCCCCAGTCATGACCAATCACTGCCAATACTAAAAAGGCCCAGCTAAAGAGAGCGGAGGCAATACAGTAGGGGCAAGACGCTTGAATGGCGGTGGCCAAAATGTACATTAAATAGCTACTAAAGGCTGCCATGGCGGTGGCACCTATAAATAGCAGCATCCACGTCGTGCCCTCGGCGCGCTTGCGCAACTCCTTTTGTTGGGGTTGGTGCAGCAGCAGTGGGAAGAGTGCCAGCGACAGCATCCCTGTGTAGGCCACAAACCCCAATAGGGATAGGGGAATGCCAAACACAGTTGCCCACGGGCTATTGAGTACAATGTCGCAACCATTGGTTGGACAGGTGACATCCTGATTGGTTAACTTTGCGATCGTCAAGTAAGCGGTAACCGCCATCCCCGCAAGGGCAATACCGCTAATAAACCAGCGGGACCAGCGATGAATCCAAGGAGTTGAGCGACGTCGAACCATAGGTTAACCTCCGGGTGACACCGAGGACACAAGCACCCTCAGGAATTGATCCAGTTCATTATAGCTTGAGAGGTAAGCTGCCTTAGACAGGGCAGCACCTAGATCAACAGACGGGGCATTGGGGTATGAGACCCCCCATCCGGACAGGCCAACGCTATAGAATTGAAAGGAATAGGGGTAGGGGGATACCGTGGTGTGTGCTTGGAACAGCGTCGTCAAACTCGCAGCCATGAGCCACAACTAAATAGCCAGAGGATCGCAGTATGATTACGACAGATGCAAGATGTAGTTGAGTCAGAATTTCAGCAACAAGTGGAGCGCCTCCATCGGTTAACGGTTTACATGCGATGGAGTATGGTTTTTGTGCTGTGGTTGACGGTGGGGCTAGCCAGTTTGTGGGGCTTTCGCTACGAGATGAGCTTGCTCAAGGAGCATTTTACGTGGGCCGCTCTGCGCTACGGCATTATGTTTAATCGTCTGCCTTCGTTGGGCTTAGCGTTTTGTATTGGCCTCACCCTCAGTGTTCTCTACTGGCAGACCCGCAATATTTTGTGGGGGCGATCGCCCAAGTGGCAACAACGGTTAGAGAAACAAGTGTTGCGTATTCGCCATCAGGGAGCGCAGCATCCCCTATGGCATTGGGTGTGTCGGCAATGACTGTTTTTGTGACACTGACCAACCGTTGAGGGTGGGAGTCAGACTTTTTCGATGGGGGGTCGCCCTAGCAGCCCTTGAGGGCGCAGCAGCAGGATAAGAAACAAAATGCCAAAGGCCACTGCATCACGAAAGCCGGAGGCTGCAGCGGGAATCATCGCTTCAATTAACCCAATCAAAAACCCTGCCAGCATGGTTCCGGGTAAGCTCCCCAGCCCCCCCAAAACAATGACAGCTAAGCCCTTAAGACCAAAGGTGACACCAAACTGCGGGCCTGTGATACTGACACTAGAGGCAACAAGGGTACCGGCAACTGCTGCAAGGGCACTGCTAACAAAAAACGTCAGGGTAATGATGCGATCGCCATCAATTCCCACTAGGGTAGCCGCCAGCGGATTTTCCGCCACTGCCTGCAGGGCTTTGCCTAGGCGGGTATAGTTCACCCAATAGGTCAGCCCCACCATCAATACTAGGGAAACACTGAGGATCACAAACTGACTGCTGCGCAGGCTCAGCTCACCCAAGCGAAGGGTTAAGGGCAGCGCACCGTAGAGTTGATCGGGATAGGTGTAAACCTCAGCGCCGACAAGGTATTGAATGAGGTTAGTTAAGAGCACAGCCACACCCAAGCTAGCCACAACGGTGAGGAGCGTATCGGCGCGTTGCTGGCGTAATGGCCGAAAAACCCCCCATTCAATGGCAACCCCTAGCAGCCCACAGAGCAAGCTACTCAAGATCAACGCAGCCGCAAAGGGCAGGGCAATCGGCAGTTGCCAGTTGGCTAAGATGCCATTAAAGCCAAAGCGCCCCCCCAACAATGCATAGGTGATGTAAGCCCCTACGGCGAATAGAGCACCGTGGGCAAAGTTAATGATGCCGAGAATTGAAAACACCAGTGTATAGCCAAGGGCAAAAATGGCATAGACACTGCCCGTGGCCAGCCCATCTACAACAAGTTGCAGGCTGGGAATCACCATCGGGGTTATGTCCCTTCCACCAGAGCACGATAGGCACTAGCAGAAAGGGTGCCGGTGGGGGGAGTGGTGATGTGAACTTGCACCAGCCAACCTTCACCATAGGGATCTAGGGCAATTTGCTCAGGGTTCTCGACAACGGCCTCGTTAACGGCAATCACCCTTCCAGCAAAGGGGGCGTACAAATCTTCCACTGCCTTGACCGACTCTATGGTGCCAAACCGCTTACCGGGGTCTAGGGTGTCTCCTACAGCGGGTAGCTCAACAAATACAATGTCCCCCAGTTGATCCACTGCGAAGGCGCTAATGCCGAGGGTGGCTATCTCTCCTTCAAGGCGGAGGTACTCGTGGGTGTCAAGGTATTGCAGATCGTCGGGGTAGGTGAGGGTCATAGGCACTTAAGGTGAGGCGGCATTATTCGGAGCGATCGCCCATGCGACCAAGGCGTACAGCAGCAATAAAACAACCTAGGCCAAGGGGCACACTGAGGACTAAAATCCCTGTGGTGAGGGCGGTGCCAAGCTGGGCATCCCCGGAGCTTAGCTCAAAAATAGACCCAATTGTGGCGATCGCCGCAATACAGGCTACTAACAAGTAGAGGTAACTTTTCAGCACTCAGGGTGTCCTCAAGCAGCAATGGAGCGCACTGTGCTGTTGGCAAACCCGTGTTCCTTCAGCTCGTGGCGCAACAATGCCTGATTTTCCACCCGATCCACAAACATCACACCCATGAGGTGATCAATTTCGTGTTGGATGGCACGCGCCAGCAGCCCCCCAGCCACGAGGGTCTGAGGCCGTCCCCACTCATCTTTGTAGGCCACTTCCACCATGGCGGGTCGGCGCACCTCCAGAAATACCCCCGGAATACTGAGGCAGCCTTCCTGAGATAGTTCTAAGTCCTCACTCACCTCCTTGATCACCGGGTTAATCATCACTAAGGGCGGAACGTCAGGATCATCAAGGTGAATATCAATAACCAAAATTTGTTTATTAATCCCGACTTGAGGAGCGGCCAAACCAATACCATCGGCACTGTACATCGTTTGGAGCATTTGCCGGACAACTTGGCGAACATTGTCATCGACCTTGGCAACCCGCTTGGCGGGCTGACGCAGGATGCGATCGCCAAGGTAATGCAGTTGCAACGGCGGCTTTTTTAACTTTTTCTTTTCAATACCAAGGGATTCAGAGGTAGCCATAGGACACGTAAAGGACAACAAAACCTAATCACTGTAAATAGCCTAACGAATTTTGCTGCCGCTGGCCTACTGCTCCACCGATGCACTACTGACACTCGGCAGCAGACGTTGCTGCTCCTCAAGGGCGGCTTTATAGCGCTCTAAATCTTGCTCAAGGTGGGCAATTTGCTCATCGCGAGCCTCCATTTCCACCCGTACCGTGAAGATGTGTTGTACTTGCACCCAAACGCTAAAGACCCACGCAAAAACAGCACCAATCCCCATCGCCACAATCAACTCGATACAGAGGGGGGCTTGAATGACTTTTCCTTCAATGATTTTGATACTAACAGGATCCGTATTTTGAATACTAAAGAGAACTAGAGCCAAGCCAATGACAAATATCATAACGAAGTTTAACTGTCGCATAGGGCATCCTGCCACACACTCACGGTCTGAGGCTGATCATACCACTGTGGTCAATCATCGATCACACTAGCATTGACTTCTACTGCGGTAACATCAATTGTTCCAGGCGGTGTTAACCGCTGAAACTGGCGATCGCGCACCACCAGCACTTCACCACAGGCCGGGCACTGAGTTTGGGTGTTATTGAGACTGCTAAATTCAAACCTACACACTGGACAGGCGGCGGTCACCAGCGTCCATCGCAACCACAGTTGCAGCCCTACCACCAACAGTACTGGTGTCACCATCAGAATAAGCAGCAGAATCGCAAAGGACTGCACCAACCAGCCCAGCCCCAACACCCCCAACAGCCATGTCACTCCTAAGATGGTGAGCCAAAAACGTAGGGTCGGGTTCAAGCTGGCAAATTTTAGGGTCATGGCAATCCCTCCAAGGGCATTGCCGCTATTGTAGCTTAGGCGGTCGGTGTATCCTAGAATCCAGCATGGAGCAAAGAGATGGTCATGCCCTACACCCTACACGCTGAGCAAGCCCTGCTGGAGGTTGTTCCTGAGCGGGGCGGGTTGATTACCCGGTGGCGGTGGCACGAACACGAGTTGCTGTACCTAGACCGCGAGCGTTTTGCCCATCCTGAGTTGAGTGTGCGTGGGGGGATTCCACTGCTATTTCCTATCTGTGGTAACTTACCCGATGACCTCTTCTACTATGGGGGGCGCGCCTACACCCTGAAACAACACGGCTTTGCCCGGGATCTGCCGTGGCACGTCTTAGATCAGCAGGCCGATCGCTTGTGCTTGGGTTTGAGCGATAGTGACGCCACGCGCCAAGTCTATCCCTTTGCCTTTCGGTTGACCCTGACCTATCGGCTACGGGCCAATGTGCTGGCCATCTCCCTTGAGGTAGCAAATCCTGCCGAGACCCCTCTGCCCTTTAGTTTTGGACTTCACCCCTACTTTGCGGTCACGGACAAAACTCAACTCAGCTTTGATCTGCCAGTTCATGCAATGGTGGATCAAAAAACACAGCAGCCCTTAACCTTTGCGGGTACCTTTGACTGGGGGGCTGTGGAACTGGATTTGGCGTGTCGTCCTCTGCATGGTCAACGGGCACAGGTTTGTGATCATCAGCAGCAGTACTGCCTCACCCTGCGCTACGATCTGGCGTTTACGACGTTGGTATTTTGGACACTTCAGGGTAAACCCTACTATTGCCTAGAACCATGGACCGCCCCCCGCAATGCCTTGAATACAGGGGTGGATCTCCTCCAAGTGCCGCCCCAAAGTCGTACAACCTTGGGGGTTGAGATTGCTGTTGCCGCTACGAATGCCCCCCAATAGGCGACAATCGTATAGGTTTGACTGGCGCACCCATGTATCCCGACTTCAAGACGTTTTGCGATCTTGCCACCACTGGTAACTTCATTCCCCTTTACCAAGAGTGGGTTGCCGATATGGATACCCCCGTCTCGGCGTGGTATCGGGTCTGTCGCGATCGCCCCTATAACTTTTTGCTGGAGTCCGTTGAGGGGGGTGAGACATTAGCTCGCTATAGCCTGCTGAGTTGCGATCCCCTGTGGGTTCTGGAAACCCGGGGGAACCAAACCACCCAAACCCACCGCGATGGCGGGGTAACCACCTTTGAAGGCAACCCCTTTGAGATTTTGGCGGCGTGCTTGGCACCCTACCAGCCAGTCAAACTCCCTCAACTTCCTGCTGGCATTGGTGGTCTGTTTGGCTTTTGGGGCTATGAACTTATTCAGTGGATTGAACCACGCGTACCCATTCATCCCCCCACCGCTGATGACCTGCCAGACGGGGTGTGGATGCAAGTGGATCAAATCCTTATCTTTGATCAGGTGAAGCGTAAAATTTGGGCCGTGGTCTATGCCGACACTCGCCACACTGACCTTAAAACCGCCTATACCCACGCGGGCGATCGCCTCGAGCGGCTCCTGACCCAACTCCAAATAGGACATCCCAGCAACAGTACTCATCTCCACTGGCAGCCTCACCAGCCCTCCCCCATCTACACCAGCAACACCACCCCTGAGCAGTTTTGTGCCAACGTTGAGCGTGCCAAAGATTACATTCGCGCCGGGGATATTTTTCAAGTGGTGCTCTCCCAACGCCTCAGTGCCACCTATCGTGGCGATCCCTTTTCTCTTTACCGCTCCCTGCGGCTGATCAACCCCTCCCCCTACATGGCCTACTTTCAATTTGGCAATTGGCAGATTATTGGCTCTAGCCCTGAGGTGATGGTCAAAGCAGAACACCACCCCACCCAGCCCGATCGCCTGCTGGCCACCGTTCGCCCCATTGCGGGAACGCGCAAACGGGGGCGCACCTACGCCGAAGATCAACAGTTAGCGGCAGAGCTCCTAGCCGACGATAAAGAAGTGGCAGAACACGTCATGCTCGTGGATCTAGGTCGCAACGATTTAGGGCGGGTCTGTCGCCAAGGCAGCGTCCAGGTGGAAGAGTTCATGGTAATTGAACGCTACTCCCACGTCATGCACATTGTCAGTAATGTCATTGGTGAACTGTTGCCAGAGAAAACCGCATGGGACTTACTGCAAGCCTGCTTTCCGGCAGGAACCGTCAGTGGTGCCCCCAAAATTCGTGCGATGGAGATTATCCATGCCCTTGAAGGCGAGCGACGAGGCCCCTATTCTGGTGCCTACGGTTACTACGACTTTGAAGGCCAACTCAACACGGCGATCGCCATCCGCACCATGGTGGTACAGCCTCTCAAGGCAGACCAACACCTGATCCACGTTCAAGCTGGCGCGGGTATTGTGGCTGACTCTGATCCACAGCGAGAATTTGAAGAAACCCTCAATAAAGCCCGGGGCTTACTGGAGGCCATTTCTGCCCTGAGTGCCAAACCTTAACCTAACATTGACAAACACTTTAACTAAACTTCACATTGACCACCTATAGTGGGCAGTAGTTTTGTCCTGACCGACTCAGTTCATGTCGTAAGTGTGAGTCGTTCAATCGTCAAAGCCACCAATGTCTTGGGCTATGGGTTCAACATTGGTTATCTTGCTTGAGGTCTTGATACCATGGCCAACTTCCTTGCTGCTGCGCCGCCTCGCCCAGAGGGACTCTTTCGGGAAACAGCGACTCCCTCTCCCTCGCGACTCCACAGCTTCGGAGCAGGAGATGTCATCTGGATGGAACCAGAGCGCGTTTGGCTCGTGAGCAAGGGTGTTGTCCTCCTAAACTTGCTACACCCCGACGGTGAAGAAGTGGTGGTGGGTCTAGCGACCCCTAGCACGGCCTTTGGCCTCCCCTTCAGTAGCCTAAATGCCTACCACGCCAAAGCACTTTCAAGGGTTGAGTTAATGCTCTTCTCATTAGTGGAGGTGGAATCCTCGCCAAACCTCACCCAAGGCTTAGTGCGAGGCTTGACCCGACGCTTGCGTCAAGCAGAAGTGCTACTGGCCATCGCCAGCCACCGCCGCATTGAAGAGCGCCTCCGTCATCTCCTCCTGCTCCTAAAAGCAGAAATTGGCCAACCCCATCCCCTCGGTAGCCGCTACAGCGTTCGCTTAACGCACCAACAACTCGCCACCGCCATCGGTACCAGTCGCGTGACGATGACTCGTTTGCTCGGCAAACTCCGCGCTGAACACTGGCTCACCTACGATCGCGATCGCCACATTATCATTACCGCCAACAGCGAGCCCTCCCCCCTCTAGGCATTCGCCTTACCAAAAACCGCGTGCGGTTCATACCGATGGAGCCTCTTAGAGCTTAATAGTATGAATTTTTGTAAAAACTTGCTCTCATAGAGGCAAAAGTGTTAAATTAGATACAGAAATAAATCGTTCATCTTCGCTAGAGAACGACTTAAAAATCGCCAGCGAAGACGGAAGTAGGGAGACTCTCCCGAAGGAACGCGCCTCAGTTGCTAAAAACCACCTAGTTCATGATTTGGGGCGATGATTATGAAAACCACACTTACCTATCGCGGCATTCAGTACGATTACGTTCCTCCGGCAGTCCGCACCGAAGCTACCGATGTTGTTGCCAAGTACCGCGGTTGGAACTACCACTGCACCCGCGCAGTGAATCCTCCAGCTCAGCCAGTCAACGATTTACTCTATCGCGGTGTGGCTTACCGCACAGGTGCCCAAGGAGTTGCACCAGCGCTTAGCATGGTAGCCACCGACAATGCTGGCCAACCAGCCGTGACCCTCACAGAACTGTCGCGGGCACTAATGACTCACCATCATCAAAACATCAAAAATCGCGAGCAATCCCTCTTAACACGGATGATTGCCCAGATGGGCTTACCCGCCGCTGCTGGTCACTACTGGAGCCAGATTCAGGGCAAAATTAAGCCCGGCACGTGGACAAGCTACGATCGCAGCCACGCCACAATGAGCTAAAGGCAGGAGGAGCAACACTAACTTTAGCGAGCCATGGGTTGGCTCTTGAATGTTGAACTCGAATACGAATAGGCCAATTACTCGCAATAGGAATCCACCTACTGCGAGTTTTTCATTGTGGGCGCGAATACTCGCTACTCCGTATCACTATAACGAGCGCGCTCGGCGGCGGTTTTTTGCCGATCTAATTTCAGAATGAGCACCCCAAGGGGAGGTAAGCACAGATCAAGGGAATAGCGGCGATGGTGGTAGGCCCATTCATCGGCCCATTTCCCCCCTAGGTTACCCATGTTACTGCCACCGTATTCGCGGGCATCACTATTAAACAGTTCGGTATAGAACCCGTGTTCGGGCACGCCAATGCGGTAGTGGCTATGGGGCTGGGGCGTAAAGTTACAAACAACGACTGTAAAATCTTTATAGTCTTTGTCCCAACGGATAAAGGAGACCACACTGTGGCGGTTGTCGCTACAGTCAATCCACTCAAACCCATCTTGGCTAAAATCTTGGCTATAGAGGGATGGTTCAGAACGGTAGAGGGCATTCAAATCACAAAAGAAGCGTTTGATTTGCTGGTGGGGTTCATACTGAAGCAGGTGCCACTCTAGATCACTCCAGACGTTCCATTCACTCCACTGGGCAAACTCCATCCCCATAAACATGGTTTTCTTGCCCGGATGCGTAAACATATACGTGAATAAACAGCGGAAATTGGCAAACTTCTGCCAGCGATCGCCCGGCATTTTGCCAATAATGTTACTCTTGCCGTGCACCACCTCATCGTGGGATAAGGCCAGCATAAAGTTTTCGCTGTGGTGATACCACATACTAAAGGTGACATTATTTTGGTGGAACTGGCGAAACCACGGATCCATACTGAAATAGTCAAGGATATCGTGCATCCACCCCATATTCCACTTGAGGTTAAAGCCAAGACCGCCGGTATAGGTAGGCCAAGAGACCATTGGCCATGCCGTGGATTCTTCGGCAATCGAGAGAATGCCCGGAAAATAGCTAAAAATGACATGGTTGACTTGGCGGAGGAAGTTAGCTGCTTCCAAATTTTCGCGTCCACCATACTCGTTGGGAACCCACTCTCCCTCTTTGCGGCCATAGTCTAAATACAGCATCGAGGCCACCGCATCCACGCGAATGCCATCGATGTGGTACTTATCAAACCAAAAGAGGGCGTTGGCCACCAGAAAATTACGGACTTCGTGGCGGCCATAGTTAAACACAAGGGTGCCCCACTCTTTATGCTCCCCTTTACGGGGGTCGGCGTGCTCGTAGAGGTGGGTGCCATCAAAAAAGGCTAAGCCATGGCCATCCTTCGGAAAGTGACCGGGAACCCAATCCACAATAACGCCAATGTCATTTTGGTGGCACTGATCCACAAAGTACATGAAGTCTTGAGGCGTGCCATAGCGGGAGGTCGGTGCAAAATAGCCAGTGACTTGATACCCCCAGGAGCCATCAAAGGGATGCTCGGCCACCGGGAGCAGTTCAATGTGGGTGTAGCCCAATTCCTTAACGTAGGGGATGAGTTTTGCAGCCAGCTCCCGATAGGTGAGGAACCGTGCCCACGGCTTGAGTTCTGCGACTTGAACGGGTTCTTGGGGCGCACCAGTGGCATCCAGCGGTGGTTCCTCCATCGAGGCGTGCAGCCATGAGCCTAGGTGAACCTCAAAGACAGAAATTGGCTGACTGAGGGGATCGCTGTGGCGCCGTTTTTCCAGCCACTCCTGATCGTGCCACTGATAGGCGTTTAAGTCAGTCACAATAGAGGCGGTTTTGGGGCGTGGTTCTTGGGCAAAACCGTAGGGATCCGACTTTTCGTAAATATGACCGTCGATATTTTTAATTTCGTACTTATAGTGTTCACCCACGCCAAGGTCGGGAATAAAGAGTTCCCAAATGCCATTACCACGCCGCGCCATCTGGTGCTGGCGACCATCCCAATGGTTGAAGTTGCCGATCACGGAGACGTTGCGAGCATTGGGGGCCCAAACTGCAAAGTACACCCCCGAGACCCCATCCACCGTCAGCAAATGGGCACCGAGTTTTTCGTAGATGCGGTGGTGATTCCCCTCGGCAAAAAGATGAATGTCAAAGTCCGTCAGCTTGGGGGAGCGAAAGGCATAGGGATCGTAGGTCACCCGCTCATGGCCGTTTTCAAAAATTTTCAGTTGATAATTGTTGAGTTCAGCCACAGGAATCCGGCACTCAAAAAAGTGGGGGTGATGCACCGATTCCATAGGGTATTCCTGCCGTTGTTCGGGACACAGAACACTAACGCGCTCGGCGTTGGGTAAATAGGCTCGTACCGCCCACACTGACTGGCCATTTTCGTTGATTTGATGACATCCTAAAATTTCAAAGGGATCGTGGTGCTGGTTGGATACAATGCGGTCAATCTGATCGGGCGAAATTGTCATATTTTTATACTTTCGTAAAATACAGACAGGATACTATAGAAAAGTTAACAATTTGTATGCCCCTGTTGACAAGCCATGGCGGAATTTTTTAGATCGGCTGATCGGGGATAGAGGGTGCTGAAAGGGCTAACATGCCTTGAAGCAGCTCTTTGAGGAGGGTGGGGCCTTGATACACCCAACCGGTGTACAGTTGTACCAAACTAGCCCCCGCATTTAATTTTTCGTGAATATCCGCTGGCCTAAAGATACCACCAACCCCAATGATTGGTAAGCGACCATGGGTTTCTTGATGAATAAAGCGAATGACCTCTGTGGCACGATCCTTGAGGGGTGCACCACTTAGCCCCCCTGCTTCCTCTGTGGGCGATCGCCCCGTTGCAGGAATGACGGTGGTTTTGAGGCCGTCGCGGCAGATGGTGGTATTGGTAGCAATAATGCCGCTGAGTTCGTAGGTTTCGATGAGATCAAGGATGGCGCGAATCTCTGACCAACTCAGATCAGGGGCAATTTTGAGCAGAAGGGGTTTGCGAGGGGTGTTGGCGTGTTGGAGCACCTCTAGGATGGGGGCTAGCTGCTCCTTGGCTTGGAGATCCCGCAATCCAGGGGTATTGGGAGAACTCACATTTACCACAAAGTAATCCCCCCAAGGATACAGGCAACGAAAACTGGCAAGATAGTCGTCTTTAGCGTTGGCTAAGGGAGTGATTTTGGATTTCCCTAGGTTAATGCCAATGGGAATCGACGGTCGGGGCGATCGCGCCAGTTGCTGTGCCATTGCCTCTGCCCCAAGGTTGTTAAAGCCCATGCGATTAATAGCTGCCCAATCAGCGGGTAAACGAAACAGGCGCGGCCGGGGGTTACCCGGTTGGGGATGCCATGTCACGGTTCCCAGTTCCGCAAAGCCGAAGCCAAAGGCCTGCCAAACCGAACTAGCTACACCATTTTTGTCAAACCCCGCTGCTAAGCCAATGGGGTTGGGAAACCGCAGCCCCCACAACTGTCGCTCTAGGCGCGCATCTGAATAAGCAAATCGCTGTTGCAGCTGTTGGCGCAGATAGCGGCGCACGGGGGTATCGGCGTTTAGCCAGCGACAGACCGCTATGAATTGCTGCTGCACCTGCTCAGGATCGGCCTTGAGACCTGAAAAGAGAACTGGACGCAACAGCGAGCGATAAAAGTCTAACTCCAAGGGAACTTAATCCAGATACCCCATGAGCACAGGGGAATCGTCAATGATATTGGAGGCCACGGGTCGCTCCCCAGCGGAATAGTAGGTCTCAGCAATGTGCAGGCCACTGGTGGTAATGGGACGGATCCCCATCCAGTTGACGGTTTCCAAAATTTCAAAAGTGTTGGCGGCAATGGGTCGCACTCCCATAATGTTTAGGGTCTCGACAACGCGAAAATCGGTGGCAACGATGGGGCGAATGCCTGCGGAGTTGATGTTGTCGTAAATTTGTAGCCCACTGCTCAAGACCGGGCGATCGCCCGCATCCTTAATCATGTGCACGACTTGGACGCGGCTGGCTTCAATGGGTCGCAGCCCAGCGCTGTTAAAGGTTTCCCAGACCACAATATCCGTGGCGGTTGTGGGGCTGGTGGTGGCAAGGGGAGCTGCTTTTTCAGCCAAAGAGACCATTTGACCACTGGCTTCCTTAGCGACAGCAGGACGACGGGGACTCCGGCTGGCTTTAGCAGGGGTTTCTTCGGTGGGGGGTTGGGGAGGTTCAGGGGTACTCATGGCGATCGCTCCTAACGACAATGCTTGCGTGTTTTAATCCGTGATCGCCCTATTGGCGACGTGCCATCGGCATCGGACGATCTCAACTATAGTTGCTTATTATACTCTGTGACACTCCCCGCCGTGGAACGGCGAGGCTTCTCTAAGTTAGGCTAGAGCAAAGCCAATCTGCTCTAACTTGACCTTAGAAGGGGCTGCCACAGCCCCTCTACACACTCCACTCAAATCGATATTGAGCTTTGTGCTTACCTTTCTCATGATGTTGCAGGCTCCATTACAGTCTGCATTGATGAGCCATCCTTGAGCAGTTCGGTACAGCCCTCTAAGAATTCGTTTTCCTGATGCCTTCCACCCTTCAGGTTTTTCACCGAACGTAGGCAAGAAGTCATTATCAAAAAACGAGGCTTGAGACGTATACGATTCTTCGGTTTCGACTAATCGAATCCCGAAAATTAAACAAAGCTGCTTAATTCGTCCAAACAGCTTGTAGTGCGGAATTTGCACGAACTCCTGATTCGTTTTTGCACCCAAATTGATTTCATCTTTCTGCCCTTTGTTTCGACCGTAGATGATCGTATCGATGTCGTTTTCCAAGCAGAAGTTGACGACCCACCGTGCTGCTTTGTTGATGTAGTCTCGCACGTAGCAATTTCGCTTATGGGTATTAAGTTGGATTCGCTTCGAGGTCGCGCCCTTCATGGATGACTTGCCATGAGTCAGAATCGATTTGAATTTGGCAACCTGCTTATTGAACCATTGGTTTCGAGATTCCAACCCTCTACCATCTAGCACAAAGGCGAGTCCAGTATTTGTCACGCCGGTCA
>NZ_JAKLTU010000043.1:0-10168 GCF_022570815.1 Synechococcus sp. PCC 6716 | reverse complement strand
ATTTGGGGTGTAAGCTGGACTGACGCGTCCTGAGAGTCCAAGAAATTGAGCTGCTGCATCACTCGCCACCGACGACTACTCCTATCCTGTCACGTCATCTCAGCCTAACGGACATTTTTGAACGAGGCAGGGCTAGGGCAGAAGGGGCTGACATTTGAGCGCTGACATCCTAATATCAAAGCAACTTTGGGCACACTTTCCCTATGACTTCCCCTGTCATTCTTGGTAATCGACCTTTAAGCCCTCTACAACTGGTTATAATTTAGGGCTGGGAAGGCTCTGCTTGAATTTCTTCAACATTGGAGACTTGAAGAATTAAGCGAAATCGTTGATTCATGCGCCGCTCGATAAAGTCCTCCATCAAGGCAACTTGGGTGGGGGTAACTGGCTCACGGGCACGTACATTTACGCGAATAACGGGAGGATCGCTCACCCAACTTGTGTCCATACTGAGAAGGTCGAGGGTGCGAAAGGTAATGGTTCCCCCGACTAACACTTGTCGTACCTGCTGTTGTAGGCGCACCTGTTGCAATAACCGACTAAAGCTCACAGCCAAGGGAATGACTAACAATCCTGTAAGGGCAAAGGCGATGGCCAGTGCACGCCGACCTTGATGGAGAGGAATATAGCCAACAATGACAAAAACCACCATACAGGCTAGGGTGATGCCTAGGAGGTTGGTGAGGTACAACAGGGTTGCGCCAATGCTCAGGCTGGTGTTGAGTTGGGCTAAGCCTAGGCCAATGGTACAGACGGGGGGCATGAGGGCAACGGCGATCGCGGTTCCGGCCAAGGTATTTGAGACCCGTGGTTCGGCAATGGCATAGGCACTGATGGCTCCGGCAGTGACGGCAATTCCCAAGTCCAGCAAATTGGGCTGCGATCGCGCCATAATTTCACTGCCATAGATTTCTAGCCCTACAGCCAGACCGATGAGCCATGACATACCAATAGCGATAAAAGTGCCAACGGCCAGTGCGAGGGTGGCTTCGCGAAACATTTTAATGTCGCCCATGAGAGCCGCTAGGGCTACGCCGCGAATGGGCAGCATGAGTGGTGCAATGACCATGGCTCCAATAATCACCGCCGCACTATTAGAGAGCAGACCAAAGGTGGCGATCGCGCAGGAGCTAACAATTAGCACCAAATAGGGAACATTGATATGGGATTCGCCATACAACTGCTGTACTAAGAAATTGAGGCTTTCATCGGTACGACGGGTGTAGCGGAAGGCTTGCACCTGATGAAACCAATGGGTCAATCGCTCTTTCATGGCCACCAGTCTCCCCACCTTAGCAGTGAAATAGATTAATGTTACAGGATGTGCCACTGGTTGAAGGTTGCTGCCTGCCCAATCGGCTGACCTGTTTCGTCAATAATGTTCCAAATCCACGCATTCTTGATCTGAAAGCGCCGACCGGAGCGGGAGATACGGATACCGCTGTAGTTGTTGGCGTAACCTTGGGTTGCAGCTTGAGCCAGTAGAGCCGCCCGCGCCGCTTGCGCCATGGGTTCTGCCGTGAGTCGCGAGGGCATTTGCACTAACTCTGACCATGACAGTTCCCACAGGGTTAAGGCCGCTTGGTTACCGTAGTTGAGGATAGGATCTGCTTGATTCCCGTGGGAGAGCACGGGATATGACCAGTGGAACAACTCATAGGCTAGGTCAAGATCATTTTGGGGGGTCTGAGGCAGGAGCGATCGCCCCGTCCAATGCTGAAAGCTAGCGCACAAGCGCCGTGCATGCCGTACAGCCGCCGCCTCGAACCACGGTTCCATTGACTTAGGCGGTGCTCAACACACGGCTAGCGGCAGCCACCCCAGCCCCAAGGGTAAAGTTAGTGTAGCCTAACTCTGCGAGCACTGCTTCGAGGGCACTCACCGCTGCCAGAATGTCGCGATCGCCCACAAACCCCAAGTGGCCAATCCGGAAAATTTGCCCCTTGAGGTGATCCTGTCCGCCTGCGAGGGCAATATCAAAGCGTTTTTTCATAAGGCTGCGAATGTTTTCGGCCTCAACGCCTTGGGGGGCAACCGCCGTAATAGCAGGGCTAGCACAGCTATCGGCAGCGTAAAGGGGCAAGTTTAAGGCCTTCATGGCAGCTCGAGTAGCCTGCATTAACCGCTGATGACGTTGAAAGATGGCTTCTAACCCTTCCGCTTGCATCATTTCTAGAGCTGTCTTCAGGGCAAAAAAGAGGTTGACAGGAGGCGTGAAGGGAGTCGTGTGCTTTGCTGCATCTTTGCGATACTTGCCCAAATCTAGGTAAAACTTTGGCAAGGTGGCTGTTTTATACGCCTCCCACGCCTTCGGGCTGACACTCACAAACGCCAGCCCCGGCGGAATCATGTACCCCTTTTGAGACCCTGAGCCAACGACATCTAACCCCCATTCATCAATGGGGACGCTCACGGCTCCCAAGCTGGTCACGGCATCGACAATGATCAGCGCTTGGCCATGAGCCTTAACGTGGCGGTTAATGGCGTCGAGATCATTGATGACCCCAGTAGAGGTCTCACTGTGGGTGACAATCACCGCTTTGATGGTTTTGGCCGTGTCCGCCTCAAGCACTGCCTTAAAGTCATCAGGGCTTAGGGGCTGCCCCCACGGAGCACTAATGCGCTCAGTGTTTAAGCCATAGGCATCACAAACCTCGCCCCAGCGATCGCCAAACTTACCGTTGCATCCGACAACAACGCGATCGCCAGCACTGAGGAAATTAATGATTCCCGCCTCCATTGCCCCAGTGCCGCTAGCCGCTAGAATAAGCACCTCATTTTGAGTTTGGTGCAGCCACTTTAACCCAGCCGTCACCGCCGCCATGATTTGGCTAAAATCACCGCTGCGATGACCGATGGGGTGCTTACCAAGGGACAAAAGAACCGATTCCGGCACAGGAGTCGGCCCCGGAATCATTAACATTGCTTTATCTTGCATGTTGAGTTGCGAACCAGTGAACAGGATTACATTGTTAGCGCCAGTGGGCAGCCATGTGCTCCGCAAGGTCTAAGACCCGCTGGCTATAGCCCCACTCATTGTCGTACCAAGCCACTACCTTGATGAGGTTACCCCCCATCACCATGGTAAGGGAGGCATCCAAAATTGAAGATGCCGAGTGCCCCCGATAGTCAGAAGAGACCAACTCTAAGTCACTGTAGTGGATAATCCCCTTCATGGTGGTTTCCGAGGCTTCTTTGAGGACTTGGTTGACTTGCTCAGCAATGGTCGGTTTTTCGACTTGTGCCACAAAGTCCACCACAGAAACGTTCGGTGTTGGTACCCGCAAGGCAATACCGTTGAGCTTCCCTTGCAGTTCTGGAATAACTAATCCAACCGCTTTGGCAGCACCAGTGGAGGTCGGCACAATATTCATTGCCGCCGCCCGTGCCCGCCGCAGATCCCGGTGGCTGGCATCGAGCAGCCGTTGGTCACCGGTGTAGCTGTGGGTAGTGGTCATCATCCCCTGCTGAATACCAAAATGCTCATGCAGCACTTTGACAATGGGGGCTAAACAGTTGGTTGTACAACTGGCATTACTCACCACGGTTTCACTGGGATCGTAGGTGTGATGATTGACCCCAACCACGTAGGTGGGCACGTTACCCTTACCCGGAGCAGTGATTAAGACTTTTTTTGCCCCAGCACTAATGTGCTTGCTGGCACCATCACGGCTGGTGAAGACTCCCGTTGCTTCAATGACGAGGTCAATATCCCACGCGCTCCAGGGCAAATTTTCAGGATTGCGGTCAGAAACGCACTTCACCGCTTGACCGTCGGCATAGATGCAATCGTCGTCCGCGCTGATTTCGGCATCGTGGAAAATGCCTAGCATCGAGTCATACTTTAGTAAGTGGGCATTGGTGCGGGGATCGGAGGTATCGTTGATGCCAACAATATCTAGCTTGCTATTGGCTTTCCGCTGTAACCAGCAACGCATGAAGTTCCGACCGATGCGCCCAAAACCATTGATAGCGACTCTAACCACCTGATCCCTTCCTCTATTTACTAACTCATTGTTGCCAGAAATGATCTAGGAAACATTCTAAGGGGGAATGGGCGTTTTATTTCGTTTTTTTTACCGATGGGCGATCGCCAACGGGGGAGCCTCTGCCTCAAGTGGGGCAGACAGCGCCGCAGCAAGGGGAGCACGGCCAAACCGTTGCTCCAGTAAGTCCATGACTGTGCGGCCAAAGTCGTTGGGGTTCTCTCGCCACGCCGCCAAACAGACTTCGCCAAAGAGGCTGCCCATGGGTTCAGGGTTCCAAAGTAACTTTTTAGCGGTCCACGGCATCAGGCTCATGGGGTTATAGCCCGGGCGCAGAATGCCTGCCTTGAGGGCATACTCTTCAAGGTGCGTGTGGGGTTGCAGGCCAATAAAGAAAATGGCGGGTTCCACCTTATCGGCACCAAAAATCTGCTCCAGTTCACGATGGTAGGCAATGGTTTGGGCAATGGTCTCGGGGCGCTCATCAATGACATTAAAGGAATAGTTGACCGACACCAGATCCGCAAAGCCTGCGGCTTTTAGATCACGGCAGTTCTGCAACACCGTGCGCAGGTTATACCCCATGCGCATTTTCCGCACTAATTCTTGGGAACCGCTGGTAATACCAATTTCAAAATAGTTCATCCCCGTTTTGACCATGAGGTCACACAGTTCGGGGGTAAGGTTGTCCGCCCGGATATAGGCCGCCCAGTGAATATCCGTCATCCCCGCTGCCAAGATGTCCCGCAGCAGGGCAATAGCGTCAGGGATAAACTTACGCGCCGGAATAAACTGGGCATCGGTAAACCAAAAGTTGCGAACCCCGCGCTCATAAAGCTGGCGCATCTCCGCAACCACCTCTTGCGCCGGGTTAATGCGCACCTGCTTACCTTCAACAACGGTATAGACGCAGTAACAGCAGTTGTGGGGGCAGCCCCGTTTGGTCTGCACACCGATATAGAAGTCGCCCCCCTCTAGGTAGTATTCAAATTCTGGCCAAATCTGCTCAATATAGCTGTAGTTACAGGCGGTTTTTTYAATGGGGGTCGGCCATTCGTGAATGAGGCGATCGCGGGGGGTCTCCACCCCAGCAATATAGCAGCGCTCCCCTTGAATCGATTGGTCTGTGAGCACCTTATGCAGTAGGCTTTCCCCTTCGCCCACCGAAATAATGGTGCCCCGGGGCAGTTGGGAACCCAGTTGCTCGTAAAAGACGCTAACTGCACCACCACCCACGATGGTGGTGATCTGAGGATGGTAGCGCTTGGCATGGTGCAACCCCAAACGAATTAAACTTAGATTCCGCCACAGTTCGCCGTAGTAGGCACTCATCACCCGTAGCCCACCGATCGCCCCCCGCAGTTTGACAAACGGATTGCGAGCGTAATAGACCTCAAAGGCATGTTGCAGCGGATTACCGCCGCGCCCCCCCACAGGGGCGTAGATTTGAATATCTCGCCACGAAAATACCAAATGGGTGGGGCGAAACTCATCAATGCAACGGCTGAGGGCAGCCCGGAAGTCTAAGGGGGGGACTGTGCCCAAGTCAAAAATGCGCTGCTCAAGGTGGGGCAGTTGCTTATGGATATAGTCGGCCAAATAAACGACCCCAATGGGGAAGATGGGGTTACAGGGCAGGCGAACGTACAGGACACGAGGCGTCATGGGGCACAGATCTATGAGTGCGATAAATTCTTAAAAGATTGTTACATCTGTTCACGTTGTAGCACATTCTAGGGGGGATGCTGTGGGGATCACTCAAAAATTGGTAGGGGATCAATTAGCAATCTTGTAGTTGAGTTTACAACCGTATCAAAAATCCAGTGTTAGGCTAATCAGGGTAAAGAGTCTTTTATAAAAAATATCATTGTCGTATGCCGCAAATTTTTGATCCCGTCCCTCACGATAATTGCGATCGCATCCTCTGCTGTTATGCCAACGTCACCAGCAAAATACAGGTGGTGCGCATTACGAATATTGCCAATTGGTATTTTGAGCGGGTTGTTTTTCCGGGACAACGACTCGTATTTGAGTGCCCGCGTCCAGCACAGCTTGAAGTTCATTGCGGCATGATGGCCAGTGCTATTCTCTCAGATACCATTCCCTGTACAGAGTTGCTGGTACAGGAAGGAGAGGATAATTTTTTTCCGAGTGATCCTATCACGCAACAACGGCTAGAATTGCTCAATGAAGGATCACCGCAAGAAGTCATGAGCCATTGAGCCTCGAAACTACGTCTCCACAACGACCGCAGACAACAGCTATCCTTGCTGTAAGTTTGGATGGCAAGTTGGCAAGTGCCAGTGCCCAAGGCGATCGCATCGCGTCAGCATACGATTTTCAGCACTTAGAGGAACACGTTGCCCAAGCAGATGCGGTCTTGTTTGGGGCAACCACCCTGCGCTTGGGGGGAACTGCCATGCGCTTACAGTCCCCCAGCTTAATTCAGCAACGCCTCAGGGCGGGTAAGCCGCCGCAACCGCTGCAAATCGTTTGCTCTGCCAGTGGTGACCTCGACTTGGCACTCCCCTTCTTTCAGCAGCCGATTCCACGGGCATTAGTAACAACAGAAACAGGTCGAGCGCGCTGGCAGGGGTCTAGCGCCTTCGATTACTGTTGGTGTGCCGATCGCCCCCACTGGGATTGGTCTTGGGTTTTAGGGCAAATTGCAACGGTGGGGATCCAGCGCCTAGCCGTACTCGGGGGAGGGCATCTTTTTGCGTCTCTGCTGCAAGTGCAAGCCATTGATGAACTGTGGCTGACGGTCTGCCCCCTAATGCTTGGATCCAGTGCCCCCAGCTTAATGCCGCTAAAGGAGTGCACATCTCCCACCATGACCTTGGTGAGTGCAGTGCCCGTCGGGGATGAGGTTTATTTACACTACCGCCTCGGCTACGGCGAGGACAAAGGAACTATGATAGAGACTTGAGCAACAACCCAGCAGCCCATGAGCGATTTCCTAGCCGGTCTGAACCCCTGCCAAAAACGAGCGGTACAACACTACTGCGGCCCAATGCTGGTAGTGGCGGGGGCAGGGTCTGGCAAAACCCGGACGCTGACCTACCGCATTGCCCATTTAATTCAACAGCATCAAGTTGATCCTGCCAATATTCTTGCGGTGACCTTTACAAACAAAGCTGCTCGGGAAATGAAGGAACGGCTTGAGCAGCTTTTTGCCCAACAGATAGCCTATCAGTTGTGCCAGCGAGATTGGCTTGACCTGTCGCCCCTAGAGCAAAAACGGGTGCGATCGCAGGTCTATCACACCTATACTAAACCGCTTTGGATTGGCACCTTTCATAGCCTTTGTGCCCGCCTCCTGCGACGTGACGTGGAAACCTACAAACATCCCCAAGGCTACCGCTGGACTCGCAACTTCACAATTTTCGATGAATCCGATGTCCAAAGTTTGATCAAGGAAATTGTGATCAGTGAGTTAAATTTAGACGAGCGAAAAAA
The DNA here is from genome assembly GCF_022570815.1 of Synechococcus sp. PCC 6716. Taxonomy (NCBI): domain Bacteria; kingdom Bacillati; phylum Cyanobacteriota; class Cyanophyceae; order Synechococcales; family Synechococcaceae; genus Synechococcus; species Synechococcus sp. PCC 6716. Next base: position 2,723 of record NZ_JAKLTU010000043.1, on the reverse strand, counting down.
CGATCCACGGGGGATTCGCTACAAAATTAGCAATGCCAAAAACCGCGGCTTAACGCCGGATCAACTAGAGAACGAGACGCGATCGCCAGCAACTCGCATCGCGGCTGAAGTCTATCGCCGTTACGAGGCGGCGCTTGCCCGTCACAATGCCTTAGATTTTGACGATTTAATTTTGCTGACGGTGCATCTATTTCAGCAGCAACCCCGTGTCTTAGAGCACTGGCATCAGCAATTTCAGCACATTTTAGTGGATGAGTACCAAGATACCAATCGGACCCAGTATGATCTCATTCGCCTTTTAGCCACCAATGGTACCCCTCCCCAGCAGTTCCAAGGCTGGCAGGAGCGCTCCATCTTTGTGGTGGGGGATGTGGATCAGTCCATTTACTCGTTCCGATGTGCTGATTTCACAATTTTGATGAACTTCCAGCGGGATTTTGGCGATGGTTTGGCGGACGATGACAGCCGCACCATGATTAAGTTGGAGGAAAATTATCGCTCGGTGGCCAATATCCTAGAGGCGGCCAACTACCTGATTGAGCACAATAGCGAACGGATTGATAAAGTGCTACGCCCCACCAAACCTGCGGGCCCCCCCATTCACTGTGAGTGCACTGCGACGGAAACCGAGGAAGCATATTTTGTCGCCGAAAAAATTAAAGCCCTCAGTGGCGATCGCCTCGAGCCAGCGTGGGGACGCTTTGCCATTTTGTACCGCACTAATGCCCAATCCCGCCCCTTTGAGGATGTTCTTGTCCGCGCTAATATTCCCTACACCGTAGTCGGCGGCTTAAAGTTTTACGATCGCAAAGAAATTAAGGATCTTTTGGCCTACCTCCGCTTGCTGCAAAACCCCTACGATAGCGTTAGCCTGCGGCGAATTATTAATGTGCCCAAGCGCGGCATTGGCAAAACAACCCTTGATCGCCTAGGAGATGCAGCCCAAACCCTACGGTTACCCCTGTGGCAACTCATTTGCGATCCAGAGTCAATGATCCCCTTGGCGGGGCGAGCCAGTCGTGCCCTGCAACAGTTCGTTAACTTAGTGCAAAAATTACAATCCCTTGTGGATGACATTAGCCTACCGGACTTGGTTAAAGCCGTCATCGAGGAGACGGGCTACCGCCGTGAACTTGAGAATGACGGCACCGATGAAAGCCTTGAGCGTTTGCAAAATTTAGCTGAGCTAGTGAACGCAGCACAGCAGTTCAGCGAAGAAAACGATGGCGCAACCCTGAGCGAGTTTCTCAACAGTGCAGCCTTAGCCTCAGATCTCGATACTGTTGACGAAGGTTCTGGGGTGGTTTCCTTAATGACGTTGCATGCTGCCAAAGGGTTAGAGTTTCCGGTTGTGTTTTTAGTGGGACTAGAGCAAGGGCTGTTCCCTAACTACCGTAGCCTCAACGATCCCCTCACCCTCGAAGAAGAGCGCCGCCTCTGCTATGTGGGGATTACCCGCGCCCAAGAGCAACTCTTCCTCAGTTTTGCCCAAACCCGTCGCCTCTACGGCAGAAGTGAGGATGCCATTCCCTCTCAGTTCCTGAGTGAACTACCGCCGGAACTCCTTACCGGGGCGGCCTTACGTCGTCGCCTAGGTAAAATCACCTCCCAGCGTTCCCAGCAATGGCGAGTGGGCGATCGCCTTATTCATCCGCTTTACGGTACCGGGGAAGTCAGTCATATTTTTAACATGGGTCGCAGGGTGTCTCTTGCAATTCGCTTTCCAGGACGGGGTCAAAAGGTGGTTGACCCCACGATTACCCCCCTTGAACGGCTCAGCTCTGGTTAATTTGCTAGACGGGAAACCAAGTAGAGCGATCGCGCGGGCGGTGTTGTTGAATGCGCGCATTTTGATTTTGGATGAGGCCACGTCGGCGTTGGATTCGGAGTCGGAGGCGTTGGTGCAGGAGGCGCTGGAACGGTTGATGCGCGATTGCATGGTGTTTATTATTGCCCACCGGTTAGCGACGGTGCGACGAGCCGATCGGATTTTGGTGTTGCAAAATGGCCAAATTGTGGAGTCGTGAACCCATGCGGAGTTGTTAGCGGCAGGTCGCTATTATAGAAACCGGAGGGTTCGGGAACCGGATAAAACCTCGCTCGTTCCCGACGGGGATACAGAACGGTTCCCGCGCCTACGGCAGTAGGCAGAATCAGTCTTGACATTCTTCTCCAGACAAAGTGATGTCCTGACTGATACGTGCAATGACGAGTCGATTTTARCTGCATGCCATCTTAACCCAATGATGTTTTTAGCCGTCCAAAAAGATGTTTTTCAACCTGACAAGCAGCTTGCTCAGTTGCTTACTGAGTTAGCGCGTCTTGCCAACAATCTCTACAACCAAGGCGTGTATGAGTCTCGTCAATACTTCTTTGAGCAAGGACGGAAACCGTTCAAGGTTCTGAAGTATGTCAACCTCTACGCAAAACTGAAGGAGAGTGAAAACCGGAAGCTGTTACATTCTCAGGCTGCACAGCAAGTGTTGAAATCTGTGAATGAGGCGTTCAAAAGCTTCAAATCACTCTCAAAACTGTTCAAACTGGGGCAGTTCGACCATGAACCAAAATTGCCGCGATACCGCACCAAAGGCGGGTTGTATCGAGTCGTATTCACGGGGCAATCCCTGAAAGTAGAGAAAGGCTTGATTCGAGTTCCTTTGGGCAACGGTGGAAAAGCTGCAGTTGGAAGAGATGCGTTCTACATCCCGTTACCAGAACGATTA
>NZ_JAKLTU010000042.1:0-14299 GCF_022570815.1 Synechococcus sp. PCC 6716 | reverse complement strand
CYGMTSYAATCAACATAAGAAATGAAGCCTTGCGGATATTGGAGTTAGGAACTAGCTCTACTGCCTTTGGGAGGGGACGTAAGACATCTGGTAAAACTTCGGTTTTGCTAGATGCTGTCCCCGTTGAACAAGGAAGCCGCTTATCTATCGCGTAGCGATGATGAGCGGTAGTTCACCAACCCAATAGTCCTTAAGCTGAGGGTCTAGGTCCAATCCTCCCGCTTGTTACTGCCAACTTTATAGATTCCCCCTTTGGCATGGATGGCGCGGGTGCGCTCAAAAAGCTCAGTCTCTGTCAAGCCCCACCGTTCCAGAATGTTGGCTAGCTGTGTCTTAATGCCCTCGGCTCCAGGAAACCCCTCGTAGCGAATGAGCAGGCGGCCTAACTCCGCCAAATTGTAGTCGCTCATGTCTTCTTGAAGCAGCCGCTCAATCACCAGCCGATCAAGGGCTTCGCGAGGGTGCTGTTGACGTTTGAGATTCACATCAGCCATTGATCTTAAATTAAACCCTGTGCAATTAAGGACTCAGCAATTTGCACCGCATTCAGGGCTGCTCCTTTACGAATTTGATCGCCACACAACCACAACTCTAGGGCATTGGGTTCTGAGAGGTCTTGCCGGAGTCGTCCCACAAAGACGGGGTCTTTACCTGTGGCCTCAAGGGGCATCGGGAAGTAGTTGCGCTCCCAATCCTCAACAAACGCTACCCCCGCCGCCTGCTGCAGGAGATTCCGAGCCTCGGCTAGAGGAAACGGCTCAAAAAATTCGACATTGAGTGCTTCAGAATGGGCGCGCAGAACAGGCACCCGCACACAGGTGGCACTCAAGCGCAGGTCAGGGGTATGGAAAATTTTGCGGGTTTCATTGATCATTTTCATTTCTTCTTGACAATAGCCTTGGTCATTAAGAGGCGAGTTATGGGGAAAGAGATTGAATGCCAAGGGATAGGGAAACGCTGCTGTGCGGGGAGGGTTTCCTTTGAGTATGTCAAGGGCTTGGTCTTTGAGTTCTTGCATGGCTTTGGCACCGGCACCACTGGCAGATTGGTACGTTGCGGCAATAATTCGCCGAATGGGTCGGACTTGGTGCAGCGGCCATAGCGCTACTGTCATCAGAATGGTGGTGCAGTTGGGGTTGGCAATAATCCCCTGATGATCTTTTAAGTCTTGGGGATTCACTTCTGGAACCACTAGGGGCACATTGGCCTCCATGCGGTAGGCACTAGAGTTATCGATGGCGATCGCCCCGGCCTGAACAGCAATGGGTAACCACTGCCGCGAGACGCTAGCTCCGGCAGAGGCTAAAATCAAATCTAGCCCTTGCAGCGTTTCAGCACTCACGGCTTGCACTGGGAGGGGGGTACCAGCAAAGGTCAGGGTTTGCCCCGCCGAGCGCGGTGAAGCCAGCAGGCGTAAGTCTGCGATGGGGAGCGATCGCTGCGCTAAAATGCCAAGGATTTCGGTGCCAACGGCACCCGTTGCCCCTAAAACCCCTACTCGCAATCCTTGAGCCAAGATCCTAAACTCCGAGAAAACAAAACTATTCTAACTTTTGCGGGGGGGACGCTCTCAACCGATGTCAATCCTTAAGTGGAAGATACCGTTTGCCATCCGCCGTAGCGATCGCCATAGTGCTGTAGGATGTGCTCTAGCTGACGCACTAAGGTAGGGGGTAGGCTCTCAGGAACCCCTAGGGCAACCCCAGCAACTTGGCTGAGGGAGTAGTCAAACTGGGGACTTGTTTGGGGCAGTAAGCGCACCTCCACGCCCTCTAGCAGCCCTAGGTGTGCTGCCATTTCCCGATAGACCGCCAAGGGCATTTGGCTGTTGTAGTACACCTGCTCCTTCATAGCGCTGGTGGTGTGGTTTCGGTGGAGGTCGGCAAGGCACAGCAGTTCACATTATCCAAGCAAACCTTGCCCCACGCCAGTGCCCAGCGGACTAAGGCCACACGATTTTCTGACTTTGTTTTGGTCAGGATATTACTGATGTGGTTATCGACTGTCCGCTTACTGATGTCTAACTTTTGAGCAATATCATGATTGGTCAAGCCAGCAGCCACTAGCTCTAGTACTTGTAGTTCTCGCTCTGAGAGCAGTGAATACTCAAACCCATCACTCTGCGGTATAGACATCCCTAAATCCGTATAATTACTCAGACCCTTGTTCTGATTGTAGGGGAAAATTTTTGCTTGTGGCCAAGCAGCGCACAAACAACCTCMCCTGCCACAGTAGAATACAAATCGCCCTTAAACCCTCTGAGACCGTTACCCGTCTTGACCGAGGTGCCCATGCCATCGCCCACCATGACCCTCTCGATCTCCTGTCCCGATCAACGAGGACTAGTGGCTAAGCTGGCGCAGTTTGTCTATCGCTACAACGGCAACATCATCCATGCCGATCACCATACCGACGCAGTGGCCGGTATCTTTTTGTCGCGCTTGGAGTGGGAACTGGATGGGTTTGGCATTCCCCGCGAGCAAATTGGTGCCACGTTTATTAACTATGCCCAGCGAGAAAAACTCTTTGCCAGTTGGCAGGGGGTACGCTGGCAACTCCGCGCCTCAGATGTGCCCTACCGCTTGGCGATCTGGGTGAGCCGGCAGGAGCATTGTCTTTGGGACTTGATCCTGCGACAGCGGGCGGGAGATTTACCCGCAGAGATTCCGCTGATTCTCAGTAACCACGAACAGATGCGTCCCATTGCGGAGCAATTTGGCATTGACTTTCATTACATTCCGGTCACACCAGACACTAAGCCTATGGCAGAGGCCAAGCAACTACAGCTTCTGAACGATTACAAAATTGACTTAGTCATTCTGGCAAAGTATATGCAAGTCCTAAGTCCACAGTTTTTAGAGCAGTTTTCACAGGTGATTAACATTCACCACTCATTTTTACCTGCCTTTGCGGGCGCAAACCCCTACCATCGTGCCCATGAGCGGGGGGTGAAAATTATTGGGGCAACAGCCCACTATGCCACGGCTGACCTAGATGAAGGCCCAATCATCGAGCAAGCTGTGGTTCCTGTGAGTCACCGCGATACAGTGGCCGACCTGATTCGCAAGGGCAAAGATCTAGAGCGCATTGTGCTGGCGCGAGCCGTGCGCCTTCACCTACAAAACCGCATTCTGGTCTATGGAAACCGCACTGCCGTGTTTAGCTAGGTGTACCATAGATACCAGCATGGCAGAGATGTTTACCCTCCACCCCGTTAATCCACAACAGCGCACCATTGAGCAAATTGTGGCAGCGCTGCGGCAGGGGGCGATTATGCTGTATCCCACGGATACGGTCTATGCCATTGGCTGCGACATGAATAATAAAGGAGCCGTACAGCGGGTACGCCAACTCAAGCAACTCTCGAACGATAAGCCAGTGACGTTTTTATGCTCGTCGCTGTCTAATATTGCCCATTACGCCTACGTGAGTGATGCGGCATATCGGCTGATGCGCCGCTTGGTTCCGGGGCCTTATACGTTTTTACTGCCAGCCACTAAGCTGGTACCCCGTTTAGTCCAAAATCCTAAGCGGAAAACCACAGGAATTCGTGTGCCGAATCATGCGGTCAGCCAAGCGCTGCTCACGGGACTTGGCAACCCGATTATTTCAACCTCAGCACGGTTGCCCGATGACCAAACCTACTATATCAATACCGCTGAGCTATTTGATACGTTTGATAAGCGTGTGGATCTCATCCTCGATACGGGCGAGCCACCCGGACAACAAATGTCTAGCATTCTTGACTTCACGGTGGAGCCACCGGCCTTAGTCCGTAAAGGGCAGGGGTGGGAGAACTTACCCCCAGAGTTGTTGGCGATAGACTAAAGGCATGAGTAAACCAGCAATTGTCGGCAAGGTGTATTTGGTGGGGGCAGGCCCAGGGGATGTTGGCCTTTTAACCGTGCGGGCAAAAAACCTCTTAGAGTGCGCCGATGTGGTTCTCTACGATGCCCTCATTAGTCCAGAGATCCTTGGGATTATCAACCCCCATGCGTTACAAGTTCATGTGGGGAAGCGGCGCGGTAACCATACCCTGTCTCAAGAGCAAATTAGCGAGCGCCTGATTGCGTTGGCGCAGCAGCACGCGGTGATCGTACGCCTTAAGGGGGGAGATCCCTTTATTTTTGGCCGTGGTGGGGAGGAGTGTCTGGCCTTGGTGCAAGCAGGGATTCCGGTGGAGGTAGTGCCCGGAGTGACCAGTGGCATTGCGGCAACAGCCTATGCGCAGATTCCGCTGACACATCGTGACTTTAGTTCGTCTGTAGTCTTTGTAACAGGCCATGAGGCAGCAGGTCGCTATCAGCCGCGAGTGAATTGGGCCGCGTTGGCAACCGCGGTGGATACGATTGTGATCTATATGGGGTTGCACCATTTAGGGGACATTGTGCCTGCACTGTTAGCGGGGGGGCGATCGCCCCAAACCCCCTTGGCCTTTATTGAAGCAGGTACAACACCGCAGCAGCGCGTCGTTGTTACTACTCTCGCGGACGCGATCGCCACCTGTGAGCAGGAGCACATCCAAACCCCCGCCCTCATTGTTCTTGGCACCGTCATCAACCTGCGACAATACTGGCACTGTCCTCCCTCGTTCTAAGGTCTTTGCGTGCCAATGGCTCCTGAACCGGATCACCCCCCTGCCCATGACTCAGCCATCGCTGACCTAGCAGAGCTAACAATGCGGGTGGAAGCCATCCTGTATCTGAAAGCTCAGCCTCTCACGCTTCACCAATTGGCAGATCTAGCAGGTCACGAGGCAACGGCTGTGGAGCTGGCTCTGATTGAGCTATTCAATGACTATGCTCACCGCCAAACAGCCTTAGAAATTGTCGAAGTAGAGGGGAAGTATAGCCTGCAATTGAAGCCTCGCTATCAAGACCTCGTGCAGTCTTTAGTGCCTGTTGAGTTGGGGATTGCGGTGCAGCGTACCTTGGCGATGGTTGCCTTGCGCGGCCCCATTCGCCAAACAGAACTGATTGAACTGCGTGGCTCCAGTGCCTATCAACACATTCATGAGCTAGTGGAGCTCGGTTTTGTGCAACGGCGGCGGGAAAGCCATGGCCGCTCCTATACGCTACAGGTAACAGAACGCTTTTATCAGTATTTTGAGGTGGATCAATTACCTGCTGTTATTGGGGCAGAGACGGCGGCTGATTGATATACTCGCTGAGCAGTTGCGAGGGTAAATCATCATTGGTGGCTAGTTGCAGGTTAAGCAGTGAAACAGCTAGCTTGTCTTGTTCTAGCTTACTGCGACCCAAGGCTTTGAGAACACGCTTTAACTGGGCGGCAACTTCAGCACCGTACATGGTTAAGTTATCATCCGGCAGTGCGGGCAACCAATCAATGGCACCGTACTGGGTTGCCCATTGCCGCTGCATGGGGGAGATGTGATTATCGTAGCGGTCAATAATAAAACTGCGCAGCTTGGGATAGGTGGCCTTGACCCATTCTAAGAGCTTGCTAATATCCGGCATTTCTAGCTGGGAATCTAACATCAATATGTCAGGATTCCGATGCATGACACTAATAAAATCGCTAATAATGCGGCGGCTGTTAATTTGCCCGGATTCAACAATGACTTCCAAGCCTTGACTGCGTAATAGCTCTTGCCAAATCTGGACTTGGATGCCCGGGGGTTGAATGAGCAGGACAAGGGGTTGGAGCGCAGTAGGGGTCTCTGGCGGCATGGTTGAAACGGCTTCGTCAGTGCGAAACTCAAGGGTCGTTTTGCCAATGATGAAGCGATCGCCGGTTTTTAGGAGGGTCGGCACTTGAATGGTTTGACCATTAAGAACACAGCCATTGCGACTACCTAGGTCAATGAGGTAATAATCTTCGGTGTCTAAACGCTGCACCATGGCATGACGTCGGGACGACCAGCGATCCGCTAGGACGATAGTGCAGTCTTTGCCCCGACCAATGACCCACGAGTTTCCTTGGGTGAGGGGAACAATGTAGGTGCTGGCTTCTGTGGAGATGACTAGTTGCGGATACTGTGCAGGCAATGTTATCCCCTTTCCAAACGTAGGCAATGGTGAAATGTTAATGTTAGGGAGTAATTAGTGAATGTCATAATCTGGGCAGTGAATTGCCGCTTCTGTTGCTGCCCAGTCAGGATGGAGAGAACACTTGAGGCGATAGTCTCCAGAAAAAAACCGACACTGTGGACAGGGAATTTTGTGCATTCGCTGGGCGATCGCCAAGCCCTCCTGAAAAAACCGCCAGAGATTCCATGCCAAGAGTGCTAGTAGCAGCCATGCCCCACAAAAGCAAAGGGGAACCAAAATTGGCTGTAATGCCCAGAGTAATGATGATAGCCAAAGTACCATGGGATTTACTGAGTGATGCGTGTAACTCCTAAACTCTATAATTTTTTTCTAATTCGATTTTATCATCTATCATAAAGTTCGCTGAAAATCGTTGCAAAAGTGTAACAGCCACCGGTTCTAACCCCTACCGCTGACTAGTCATGACTCAACCGTCGGCCTATGCCCACACCCCTAATGCATCTGGAGACTGGCATGGTCTTGCACATCACTTACAAAAAGTGGCGGCGCGATCGCGCACCTTGGCAGAGAAGTTAGCCACCCCCCAGATGGGGTATTATGCGGGTCTCTGGCACGACCTCGGTAAATACAACCCAGACTTTCAAGCCTATCTGCAAGGGTGCGCCAAACATCAACGGGCAAACAAGTCAGTGCCCCATGCTAAGTATGGTGCACTACTGGCATACACAAAAAACTCCTCCCCCCTTGCAGTTATCATTTATGGCCACCACAGCGGTTTGCCATGCGTTAATGAGCTGAAAAATCGGTTAGCGGAAGTGGATCGGTCAACCTATGCCCAAATTGAGGCAGCGGCTAAGGCTGATGAAATTGACTTGGCGCTACCAGAGACGGTGCAGCAAGAACTAGCTGCCATTGCTAAGCATCCATTGGACTGTGAACTCTGGCTGCGTTTGCTCTTCTCCTGCCTTGTTGATGCAGATTATCTGGATACGGAATCCCATTTTGATCCAACTTCGGCGAGTCAACGGGGGCAGTTCCCTTCCCTACAACAGTTGTGGTCGGCCTTTGAGGCCAATCACACTGAACTAATAACTGGCAGTCCGCCAACAAGAGTCAATGTGGTTCGCAAGGCTGTCTATGACCATTGCTTAGCCGCGGCCAGCCAACCTCAGGGCGTTTTCCGTTTGGCAGTTCCTACGGGCGGCGGCAAAACTCGCAGCAGCTTGGCTTTTGCTCTACAACACGCCCTCAAGCACCAGCTAGATCGGGTGATTGTTGCGGTGCCCTACACCAGCATTATTGAGCAAACGGTGGCTGTTTATCGCGAGATTCTGGGTGCAGAGGCGGTGCTGGAACATCACAGTGCTGTGGCTACAGACTTGAACAATGAAGAGGATGCGCGATCGCCCCAAGCCTGTGCCCGCTTAGCCACCCAAAACTGGGATGCCCCCGTAATCGTCACAACAACGGTGCAACTGTTTGAAAGCCTATTTGCCTGTCGTCCCAGTCGCTGCCGCAAGCTCCACAACATCCTCAATAGCGTGTTGATTCTCGATGAGGTGCAAACGCTCCCCCTCAAGCGGCTGGAGCCAATTCTTAGTCTCCTGAAAACCCTAGTGACCCACTACAGAGTCACTGTGGTGTTGTGTACCGCCACGCAACCCGCGTTAGAGGGAACCACACCCTATTTGCGCGGTTTTGAGCAGGTGCGGGATATTGTACCCCCTGACGAAGCGAAGCAACACGCCTGCGTACTGAAGCGAGTGACCTATGAACAGCCTGACACGCCATGGTCTTGGCAGGATTTGATTACCGACCTCAAGCAACAACATCAAGCCCTAGTCGTCCTGAATACTCGTAAAGATGCATTGTCAGTACTGGAGGCACTAGGGGAGGAGGGGTGCGATCGCCAGTTTCATCTTTCAACGTTGCTGTACGGTGCCCATCGTCAAGCCGTGCTGCAACAGGTGCGCGATCGCCTCCGCGACGATCACCCCTGCTGGCTGATCTCCACCCAAGTGGTAGAAGCAGGCGTAGATTTAGACTTCCCAGTGGTTTACCGGGCGATGGGGCCGTTGGATCGCATTGTGCAAGCCGCAGGTCGCTGTAACCGTGAAGGGCAGCGTGCCTCCCTCGGTCGAGTCGTTATTTTTGACCCCCAAGCGGGCAGCACCCCCCAAGGAGAGTATCGGACAGCCCTAAACACCAGTCGCAATTTACTCGAGTATTCAGCCATTGATTTGACGGATCCTGAGGTCTTTAGGGGCTATTTTCAGCGGCTTTACCAAGACATCGACCTTGATGTTGACCAAATTCAGGAGTATCGTCAGGACTTCAACTTTCCAGAGGTTGCTGCGCGCTTTCGCCTCATTGAGGATGCAACCTACCCCGTGGTGATTGCAGCCAATCATGAGGTGCGACAGATTATCCAGCGCATTCAACAGCGCGGCTTAAGAGCTAAAGATTTACGCAAACTGCAACCCTACATCGTTAACCTGTGCAAGGTTGACTTTGAGACGAATGAACACCTGTGGCAAGACCTTGCCCCCGGTCTTTGGGTGTGGCACGGCGAGTATGACCCCCTTAAAGGGATTGCCATCGGTAACACGCCTATTACTCAAGATCCTAGTGATCTCATTTTCTAGCCCGGTAAAAGCCTAACAGGTTTACATTTTCTGTTAGAGCCTATCAATAAATGTGTCGATATATACCTGCGGCGGGGCGAAGCCCGCCGACGTGGGGAGTCCATGTAGGTACAGCGCGGGACGTATCGCTCCCCGAACCCCTCAGTAGTTAAACTAGACCTTAAGCATCACCGGCTGTTTCACTGGTGATGAGGATTGAAACATGCTTGTGATTTTTCTGGGTAAAAAAGGGGGCATTACCCCCCTTAAATAAAACTTCATGCTAGTCATGTTTCTATTTCTAACCTTGTGCTAGCCTAGCTATAGGTTGAGTGTTGCCTATGAACCCATTACTGAGTGTCAGAGTTTGGGGTGACTACGCTTGCTTTACCAACCCTGCTTTTAAGGTAGAGCGGGTAAGCTACCCCGTGATGACCCCTAGTGCTGCGCGGGGGGTTTTGGAAGCTATTTTCTGGAAGCCAGAATTTACGTGGCGGGTCACAGAAATCTATGTCCTTAACCCCATTCGCCACTTTTCAATCGTGCGCAATGAAGTTACCTCGTTACAAAGCGATCGCTCTGCCCGCCAGCAGACCTACCGCTATTTTGCCGACGAGGATCGGGCGCAACGCCATACCCTTGCGCTGCGGGATGTGGCCTATATCATCAAGGCAACGATACATCTGCGCCCTCACGCAACTGCCGATATGGCCAAATATTGTGATCAGTTTCGCCGCCGCGTTAAAAAGGGGCAGTGCCACCACCAACCCTATCTAGGTACTCGAGAATTTAGTGCTTTTTTTAGTGAACCGCTGCCGACGGATCAGCCCATTGCCCACAGTGATGACTTGGGTTGGATGCTTTTGGATGTGGTCTATGAAGCAGATACTAAAGCCAACACCCTCAGCTATTGGTGCCATGATGCCAACGGTGCCCATGTGACGCGAGGCAAGGCCAAACCGCAATTTTTCCCTGCTCACCTGACTGAGGGCGTGCTGAGGGTACCTCAATGACCATCTTAACAGTCTTAAAAAACTATGCCGAGGAACGCTTGGATTTGCCGCCCTCCATGTACGGCGAAAATACGATTGCTTGGGTTATTGAGCTAGATAGTGCGGGTCGCTTTCAGGGGATTACGCCCCTCAAGAGTAAAGATGCAAAACGAGGGCACAAATTTACCACTCCCCACGTAGGGCGCACCAGCGGCGTCAAACCAAAGTTACTGGCAGATACAGCAGAATATGTCTTGGGCATCGCTCGCGCACACTCTACAGCGGAACAAGCTACCGAGCGTCATCGCCAGTTTGTGGCGCTGGTTGAAGCGTGTGCGGTACAAACTCAAGAACCCTCTGTACAGGCAATTTTGGCCTTTTATCAATCAGGGGCTGAGATTGATCGGGCTAAGGCAGCCCTCTTAGCCGAAAAAGATTTTGAGGCTGAGGATGGGGTCATGTTTCGGGTGGCAGGTCACATCCAGCCTGCGGATGCGCGATCAAGGCTCACGTCTATTGAGCAGTTTTGGCAACGTCACTCAGCCGCTACAGGAGATACTGATGCGAAAGCGGCAGCAGATAGCCCCATCATGACCTGTTTAGTCACTGGTAAAGAAACGCAGGTGGCTAAGCGTATGCCGTTTATGATTAAGGGGTTGATCGGTGGCCAAAGCTCTGGTGTGGCGATGGTGTCAGCTAATGCCGAAGCGTTTACCTCCTATGGGTTGAAAAATTCCTTAACGTCGCCTATTTCTGTGGATGCTGCTGAAAAGTTTGCCAAGGCGCTGAACCACTTACTTGCGGATGAGAAGTCCCGGTTACATTTATCAGAGACAACCTACGTGTTTTGGACGCGGGAAAAGACAACGTTTAATGTGATGACGTTATTGACGCAGCCTAATGTACAGGAGGTGGCAACCTTACTCAACTCAGTTAAGACAGGGAAACAAGCCAGCAGTTTTGATCAATGCCGTGCTAATGAGTTTTATGCCCTTGCCCTACGTGCCAACAAGAGCCGGGTTGTGGTGTGTGACTGGCTGGAAACAACGATTCCCCACGTGCAGGAGCAACTAACAGCGTGGTTTGAGTTTCAGCGGTTAGTGTCTCCTGAGGGGGGGAAGCCCCGTTTCTTTAGTGTGTATGCGCTGGCAGCCAGTTTATACCGCGATCGCGAGGCTGCTCGTAAGGAGATGTCTGGGCGAGTGGTTACAGCGTTGATGCGGTTGGCGCTCTATGGCGATCGCCTGCCGGAAGAGTTACTGGCAAAACTGGTGCGCCGCAATTGTGCGGAACAGACTATCACCGATGCCCGGGCTGTGTTACTGAAGCTGATCTTTTTGAGCAATACGCGGAGAAAACCCTTAATGACAAATATGCATCAACTAAACCCTGATCCCTGCCTTGAGGGTACCGACTTGGCTGCTTACACCTGTGGCCGTTTGCTGGCTCTGCTAGAGCTTGTCCAGCAGCGAGCGCTCGGTTCGGTGAATACGACTCTTGTGGATCGCTACTATGGGGCGGCCTCCAATACCCCAGCAGTGGCGTTTCCCCCGTTGTTGCGGGGTGCGCGCTCACATCTGGCGAAGTTGCGTAAGGAGAAAGGGGGCTTGGCGAGGCGCTTGGAAGAAGCCCTAGAAGAGGTCGTCAGTCAGCTGATGACGTTTCCCAAGACGTTAAACCTACAACAGCAGGGGTTATTTAGCTTGGGATACTACCACCAGCGGGCGGAACATCGCCGCCAAGCGCAGGCGGCAAAAGCGTCTCAAGATGATTCAGAGGCTTCGCTGCCAATGGCAGACCCGGCTGACGGGGCAATCGAGGGTTGAAGTAGGTAAACGCAATCAACAGCAACTTGAATAAAGGAGAATCCACGAATGACATCTCATGGGTCTGATGTTCCTGTGTATTGTGATCCGCAAAAGCGGCATGATTTCGTCCTGCTCTTTGATGTGACGGATGGCAACCCCAATGGGGATCCTGATGGTGGTAATTTACCCCGTACGGATGCGGAAACGGCGCAAGGGTTAGTGACCGATGTGGCGCTGAAGCGAAAAATCCGTAATTACGTGGCTACCTATGCTGAGTATGAGGCGACTGAGGCGGAAGCCCAACGGCTGAAAATTTTTGTTGAACATCGCGGCGTGCTGAATGACCACATTCGCCGTGCCTATGTGGCTGAAAATATCCCGGTGGGAACGTCCGCTAAGGCACCTGTGAAGGAGGCAACGGTCTTAGCAGGACTGCGGGAGCTTCAGTCTTATTTGCCCTCAGCGTTTACGTTGACCGATAGTGATGAGGAAGAGCCAACCCTAGAATACAGCGGCGAACTCTCGGAGCAGGAGCTAAAAGAGTTTTATGAGACGGAGACGGTTGCCGAACTCTTCAAGCAAAATAAAGAGTTGGCGAAGTTGATCAAAGATTTAGTCAAGAAGGCAGGTAAACCAGCAAAAAATTATGATAATGCTAAGAAGGCACAGGCATGGATGTGTGCCAATTTTTATGATGTGCGGATGTTTGGGGCGGTGATGTCCACAGGGCTGAATGCTGGCCAGGTGCGCGGGCCGATGCAGCTTACTTTTGGCCGCTCTCTGGATCCAATTTTGCCAACGGATTTGTCAATTACACGGGTGGCGGTCACTGATAAGAAGGATCGTGAGAAGTTGCAAACTATGGGACGTAAGGCTATTATTCCCTACGGTCTCTATCGCAGCTATGGGTTCTTTTCGCCCTATCTAGCCGATCAGACGGGGGTGAATGCTAGTGATCTTAAGCTTTTTTGGGATGCTCTGTTGGGGATGTGGGATCACGATCGCTCGGCTAGTCGCGGCATGATGGCGCTGCGCGGGTTGTATGTTTTTACCCATGACAACAAGTTAGGGCGTGCCCCAGCGCATCAACTGTTTGAACGCATTCAGGTGGAACTGCGGGATAAAGGGCTGCCGCCGCGAAAGTTTGAGGATTACAATGTGGTCGTTGATGATAGTTCTTTACCTGAGGGAATAACGTTAACTAGTCTTGCCTAGCAGCAGGCTTGGCCAGCGGGGTGCTCTCAGGATGGAAACGCTATGGATGATGATGAATACGTTTTGCTGAGCGCACTCCAGCATTTTGCATTTTGTGCCCGTCAATGTGCTCTCATCCACACAGAGCAGGTGTGGGCAGAGAATATCTATACGTTACGGGGGGCAAGGGTACATGCAAACGTCCATACTCCGGGAGAGGAGTGGTTAGATGGTGAACGGCGGGTTGAACGCTCAGTGCCTCTGTACTCTCATCAACTGCGGATTCGAGGGGTGGCGGATGTCATTGAGTTTTCGGAGCGCGGGGTGCCTTACCCAATTGAGTATAAGGCTGGCGGTAATACGTCGCGTTTGGCAGATGCGGTGCAGCTATGTGCCCAAGCATTGTGTCTAGAAGAAATGCTGGGCTGCTCCCTAGATGCAGGGGCAATTTTTTATGCCCGCTCACGGCGGCGACGGGAGGTGCGCTTTGTCTCAAGTTTGCGAGAACGCACAGTACAAATTATTGAGGAAACACGGGCGTTACTGGCCAGCCAAGCATTACCACTTCCTGTGGCAGATAAGCGGTGTCGGGACTGCTCTTTAATTGAAACCTGTATGCCCGATGCGGTGACTCATTTTGCGGCCAGAGCTGCAAAGAATCCGGCTTTTACCTTAACAGAACTATGAAGCCGATTCTGAACACGCTTTTTGTGCAAACCCAAGGAACGTATCTGCGCCTTGATCACGAAACGCTGAAGTTAGAGGTGGAGAAGGAGGTGAAGTTTCAGGTGCCCCTGCACCACTTGGGCGGTATTGTTCTTTTTGGCAATGTGTTGGTTAGTCCTTACCTCATTCATAAATGTGCTGAAGATGGTCGGGGGATAGTATGGTTAACGGAGCATGGCCGCTTTAAGGGACGATTGGTTGGCTCAACGACGGGCAATGTACTACTACGGCAGGCGTTGTATGAAGCTACGTCGTCGCAACTCAAGTCACTGGCTGTTGCTCAACATTTGGTAGCAGCTAAGCTTCAGAATGCCCGCAATGTTCTGCTGAGAGCAGCACGGGAAACAACGAATATGGCTGAGCGGCAATCTCTACAAGCGGCAGCCAAAAGCCACGCTGATAGTTTGACTAACGTGTCTCAAGCGGAAAGCATTGATTCCTTGCGGGGGATCGAGGGTATAGCGGCAAAGGCGTATTTTAGTGTTTTTGGGTTGATGGTGCGCCAGCAGCGGGGGCTGTTCACATTTACTGGTCGCTCGAAGCATCCTCCCCGTGATCCACTGAATGCGTTACTTTCACTGGCTTATACGTTACTGACAAATGATTATGTTGGAGCTTGTGTTGCGATCGTCCTTCGGGGCGATCGAGGATTGAAACCGCCGCGCGGTTGACATATCTCGGTAGATGTGCATCCGCGTTGCGATCGTCCTTCGGGGCGATCGAGGATTGAAACCTATTACCCCTGCATGACAAGCTAATGGCGGTACTGTGTTGCGATCGTCCTTCGGGGCGATCGAGGATTGAAACCGGAAAGTATTCAGGCTCAATCGGTCGAAATCATGACGTTGCGATCGTCCTTCGGGGCGATCGAGGATTGAAACCTTGCTTTAAGSYATGACAAGCTAATGGCGGTACTGTGTTGCGRTCGTCCTTCGGGGSGGTCG
>NZ_JAKLTU010000041.1:0-30182 GCF_022570815.1 Synechococcus sp. PCC 6716 | reverse complement strand
TCCGATCTGTGGGCATTGCGGATGGATTGGTGATGCAGACCTAAATGGAGCAATCAATATTGCGCTTTTGGGGCAGTCCGTAACGCTGCCTGGAGGCTCCTGGCTGGCATTCGAGATAGAATCAACCAGCAACCGAGAAACACGACCGAGCGGAGACGGTCTAACAGTTGGGCGTTCTATCAGTTGCGACAATTCTTGGAATACAAGGGTATCAAGGAAGGAGTTGAGGTGGTTGCTGTACCCCCTGCCTATACCAGTCAAACCTGCCATTGTTGCTTGCATATTGGGTTGAGAACTGAAAAAAAGTTCAAGTGTGGGCATTGCGGATGGATTGGTGATGCAGACCTAAATGGCGCAATCAATATTGCGCTTTTGGGGCAGTCCGTAACGCTGCCTGGAGGCTCCTGGCTGGCTTGCGAGATAGCCGGAGGGCTACAGAAAGCCTCGCCCGTCTAGGGCGGGGAAGTTTACAACCTTATTGAACCATTGCCGCAGCAGCCCCAATCGCAGAAGGAGTCCCCCTACACGCGACCCCGCAGGATTTGTGCCATTTCATTGGGCTTGGGCGAGTTTTCAATCGCCGTTTCCTCATCAATGCGCCCGGCCTCGTAGAGTTCGTAGAGGCACTGGTTCATGGTACACATCCCATCATAGGTACATTGGGGAATAATCGCCTCAATTTGTTCCACTTCCCCACGCAAAATGTAGTCTTTGATGGCATCGGTGTTGATCATGATTTCATGAATGGCTGCCCGCTTACCATCGGTGGTGCGCACCAAGGCTTGGGCAATCACGGCCACCAGTGACTCTGCTACCTGCATCCGCATCGGCCCCTGTTCATCAGGGTTATAGAGGTTGAGAATCCGCTCGATGGTTTTTACAGCACTGTTAGTGTGCAACGTACCAAAGACTAAGTGACCTGTTTGGGCGGCTTTGAGAGCCGTATTGACCGTTTCGCGATCGCGCATCTCCCCGATCAGGATAATATCTGGGTCTTCCCGTAGAGAGGCTTTGAGGGCATTATCAAATTTAAGGGTATGAATACCCACCTCCCGCTGGCGAATCATGGCTCGCCGACTTTGGTGAACAAATTCTATCGGGTCTTCAATGGAAATAATATGCTTGGGCATTTCTGTATTGATAAAATCTACCATTGCCGCAAGGGTGGTGGACTTACCAGAACCCGTGGGGCCAGTCACCAAAATTAACCCCTTATGGTAGTGACATAAATCCTTAAAGACTGGTGGCAAGTTCAATTGCTCAAGGGTGAGAATTTTTACCGGAATTAGCCGCAGCACCATGGCCGGCCCCTTCAGCGCCACAAAAATGTTGATCCGTACCCGACACATGCCTTCATACTGGTAAGCACCGTCGTACTCTAAATGGGTACGAAACTGCTCAATTTGCTGCGGTGAGAGCAACTCGTTTAACCAGTAATTAAAGGTTTCTTCATCGGTAACAGGGTAGTTAGTCACTTCTAGCTTGCCGCGATCGCGAAACCGTGGTGCCTCACCAACACCAACATGAATATCAGAGTAACCATGCTCAAAGGCTTCCCGCACTAACTGCTCCATCGTCGGCCCCGAAATCCGTGCTGCGGGGGTGGGCATGGACTGAGTGGGAACCATTTGCTGTGGCATCCCTTGCGGGGGAACGCCTTGGGGCGGCATCGGGCGCGGCGGCATCCCTTGCGGGGGGGCACCTTGGGGCGGCATGGCCGGAGTGCTTCCCGCAGGACGTGGCGGTGGCATAGGTGGTGTATTGGGAACACGGGGTGGGGGCGTTTGGGGATTCGTCATGGCTACTGCTCACGCAATGCATTAGGTTAATTTCAGTGTGCCACTCTTACTCAAGCACCTTGGCCGTCGTAATATTTCTGTTACAGAGAGTTAGCTCTGCCGTCCCTAAAAAGTCAATCCCCGCAGGGCTTATGGCAAAGCGATAGGGCAGCACCTCAACCCCCATAGCTATCGCTGTGCGCAACAGCTCACCATAGGTGGGGTCAGCACTATCCCCAGGGGCAAAGCGATCGCAATCACCACGGTTAATAAAGTACACCATGCACACGCGAGCCTGCGGCTGAGTTTGGCGCAGCCATTGCAGTTCCCGCAAATGTTTCTGCCCCCGGGTGGTAACAGTATCGGGAAAGAGGGCTAAGCCAGAGCACGCCCACGTTGTATTTTTGACCTCCACATAGGCTGGGGGCTGCTGCGGGTGCCCTGTCAAGAAAAAGTCGATACGGCTACGCTCCTGACCGTAGAGAACTTCCCGCTGGTGGTTGGCATACCCCGCCAACTCAGGCAGTTTCCCCGCGGCTAAGGCAGAGGCTATGACCTTGTTGGGTAACCCTGTATTCACCCCTACCCATGTGCCATCCACAAAAATCATTTCCCATGTATAAGCCAGCTTGCGTCTTGGATCGGGATGATAGGAGACCTGCACAGGTGCCCCCACTTCACAAATACCCGTCATCGGGCCTGTATTGGGACAGTGAGCAACGATGCGATCGCCACTGCTCAACTCAATCTCGGCAAAAAAACGCTTGTAGCGCCGACACAGAACACCTGCTTGCAAGGGAGGATAGGCATACCGCCAAGAGTCTTGAGAATGGAGGCTGACGGCCAAGGACTGCACCTACAAACTGTGCCTAAAAAATAAGAACCTATGCATCCATAAGTTAAGATGCCAGCTCCTAAAATAGAATAGAAGCTGACACCTTACAACTTATTAAAGGAGATTTAAGGTTAAGGTCTATATGCGCTGACCTCATTTCAATACCCTTGATTCTGGCATCACTTCTCGGAGAGATCAGGATTCTCTAATCTTTTTTTTATATTTCCTAAGACTACGGCTTTGTTACATACTGGCTCAATATTTCCTCTGGATCTGAACTATGGGGGACTATGAAATGATCCCTAATAACGTAATATTAAGATGTATGTCGCAAATCTTAAGAATTCTGTGGTATGACAACCGAAACCCCTGACGATACCCTGCTGGATCGGTTTGAGTGTCGCGCCTGCGGCTACGTTTACGAACCTGCTAAAGGGGATAGCACCCGTGCCATTGCAGTGGGCACTGCCTTTGCCGACTTGCCCATTACGTGGCGCTGTCCAGTGTGTGGTGCTCCCAAAAAGCAGTTTAGTAATATCGGACCGGTGGGTTCCCCCTCAGGGTTCAAGGAAAACTTAAACTATGGCTTTGGGGTCAATACCCTGACCCCCGGCCAAAAAAACCTACTGATCTTTGGTGGTCTTGCCATTGCTTTTCTTTTTCTACTGAGTTTCTATAATGTTCGCTAAGCAAATTCATTCCCACCGTCAAAATATAACCAAGCTCACCCGTAGCGTACTGATCATGGTGGCACTGTGGCTATCTCTGACGGCCCATGCCCTTGCGGTTCCTAGCCTTGAGTACAACCCGTGGGAGGCGCTGCAACTGCCCACCACGTCGACAATTCTCGATATTAGTTTTATTGATGCCAACCATGGCTGGCTGGTAGGGGCTAACGCTACCCTGATGGAAACTCGTGATGGTGGCCGGACGTGGGAACCCCGCACCCTTGTGTTAGATAACCCAGACTACCGCTTTAACAGTGTCAGCTTTAAGGGGAATGAAGGCTGGATTGTTGGTGAGCCGCCAATTATGCTGCATACGGAGGATGGCGGTCAGTCGTGGAATCAAATTCCCCTTAGCCCCAAACTCCCAGGAGCACCCCGCTTCATTAAGGCGCTGAGCAACGGCCAAGCGGAAATGATGACGGATGTCGGTGCTATCTACCGCAGCCAAGATGGGGGCAAAAACTGGCAGGCGCTTGTACAAGAAGCCATCGGCGTGATGCGTAACCTGAATCGCTCGCCGGCTGGCGAATATGTGGCTGTGTCTTCGCGGGGTAGCTTTTACTCGACGTGGCAGCCGGGGCAAGCAGCATGGGAACCCCATAACCGCACCAGTTCACGGCGGGTTCATAATATGGGCTTTACGCCCAACGGCGCTCTGTGGATGATTGTCAATGGTGGCAAAATTGCCTTTTCTGACCCCCAAAACCCCGATGAATGGGGGGAGCTACTGAGTCCCCTGCGGCGCAATAGTGTTGGGCTGCTAGATCTCGCCTACCGTACCCCCGAAGAAATATGGTTGGCGGGAGGGAGTGGTGTGCTGCTCTGTAGTTTTGATGGCGGCCAAACGTGGCAGCAAGATATGGATGTGAAACAGGTGCCCTCCAATTTTTATAAGATTCTCTTTTTTAGCCCGCAGCAAGGCTTCATCATTGGTCAGCGGGGGATTTTGCTGCGCTATGTCAGCGACGTGGGCTAGTGGATCCGCGCAGAAAATAAGGGGCGAGGGGGTCAGCCCCTTTACCTTCAAAACAGGGTGGTAGAATTGAGGCAACTGGGCAGTATTCGGGTTTTTCTATGCTTTCCCTTGAGACTGTGGTTGATGCACCTGTATCCCACGTACCGCCAGCAATCGCACACATTTTAGTGATTGAAGATGAAGATTTAATTCGAGAAACGTTAGTTCTTGCCCTTCAGGATGAGGGTTTTCAGACAATTACAGCAACGAATGGTCATGAGGCACTGAGTCTCATTAACTCCCATCTTTTTAGGTCTCATGCAGACCTGACCCCAACAATAGACTTGATTATTTTGGACTTGATGCTGCCGGGGGTAAGCGGGTTGGATCTCTGTCGACATGMTGCAATCAACATAAGAAATGAAGCCTTGCGGATATTGGAGTTAGGAACTAGCTCTACTGCCTTTGGGAGGGGACGTAAGACATCTGGTAAAACTTCGGTTTTGCTAGATGCTGTCCCCGTTGAACAAGGAAGCCGCTTATCTATCGCGTAGCGATGATGAGCGGTAGTTCACGGCTCCATACTTTTGGGGGTGTTGCTGAATGCGGCTATGAATTCCCTCATCCCCAACCCGTCTCCTTGGGGAAAAGGGAGCTAAGAGTCCTATTCCCTCTCCGTTGGGAGAGGGCTAGGGTGAGGGCGGCAAAAGACTCACACCCGAAAGTCATACTTAATACTCAGCAACGCGCTTTTGGTCAGCCTTTACTCTCATTGGCGCACCTTGGTAACAACTTCGGTAAACCCTTAGAAAAAAACACGGTGTTGTAAACAGGGCATCTGTTGCCGCACTTGCTCTAAACGGCTCGGTTCAATGGCCGCAACGGCCACTCCCGGGCGATCGCCAGCATCCGCTAGAATCGTGCCCCATGGATCCACAATGAGCGCATGGCCATGGGTTTGCCGCCGCGCATAGTGAATTCCGGTTTGTGCTGGTGCAATGACATAGCAGGTGTTCTCAATGGCTCGTGCCTGTAACAGTACCTGCCAGTGATCCTTCCCCGTAAACGCTGTAAATGCTGCTGGGACAAAGAGAATGGTTGCCCCTGCTTGAGACAAGGCGCGATACAACTCTGGAAACCGCACGTCATAGCAAACCGATAGGCCGATATTGCCCAGTTCTTTGCTGGGATAGACGGGAGGTAACTGATGTCCTGCTAGAACAGTGCCCGACTCATGGTAGATATTGCCATCCGGTAAATCAACATCAAACAGGTGAACTTTGTGGTAACGCGCTAACTCCTCACCATTGCGACCCACTAACACCGCTGTGTTATACACTTTGCCATTGTCGGCAGGCACCGGAAAGCCACCACCCAACAGCATAATTTGAAAGCGTTGTGCCATACGCTTGAGAAACGCTTCGCTGCGCTCGGCAATAGTAGCCGCTTGGGCCACTTTTTCAGCATCATCGCCAAGAAAAGAGAAATTTTCTGGTAAGCCCACAAGTTCTGCACCACGCCGTACCGCAAGCTCAATCAGCTCTTCTGCCTGAGCGAGGTTCGCGCTTAGATTGGGCTGGCTGGTCATTTGAATGGCGGCAGCAAGATACGGCTTCATTCCCTAATTATTAAAAAAATAGTAGCCTCTCATTGTATAGGCTGAAACAAGCCCAGAGCAAGCCTCAATCCGTGCTATCAAGACTTTTTTAAGATTACGCACCCTTGTTTGGAGCTACAATATAGAGCTTGGGATAGTCGCATTGCCCCATGGAGAGATGGCAGAGTGGTCGAATGCGCTCGACTTGAAATCGAGTGTGGCAGTGATGTCACCGAGGGTTCGAATCCCTCTCTCTCCGTTACCTCAGCGTAGCTGCTGACACAATTGTTATGGCTAAAAAACCAGAGACTGAGTTGGCCAATTAAGCTAAAGATGGTTTCTAGTGTCGGAGGCACAGGCAATGAAGGTGGCGGTGTTTAGTGCCAAGTCCTACGATCGCCAATTTTTGGACGCAGCCAATGTAGCTCAACATCAACCCCACAGCTTTAGCTACTATGATGTCCTCTTAACCCCGCAAACGGCTTCACTGGCTCAAGGCAACGAGGCCGTCTGTGTATTTGTCAATGACGATGTTGGTGCGGCAACACTGCAACAACTGGCGGCCTTGGGGGTACGGCTAGTGACCTTGCGCTGCAATGGGTTTAATAATGTGGACTTGCGAGCAGCAGCAGACTTGGGGATTACTGTTACCCGGGTGAGTAACTATTCTCCCTATTCGGTGGCAGAGCATACGGTCGGGCTAATCTTAATGCTTAACCGTAAGCTGCACCGAGCCTACAACCGCGTTCGAGATGACAATTTTGCCTTGGATGGTCTGATGGGGTTTGATCTCCACGGCTGTACGGTGGGCATTATTGGCACGGGTAAAATTGGTCGCATTGTAGGGCAGATCATGGCTGGTTTTGGGTGTCGCCTCTACTGTTACGATCCTTACCCCAACGAAGCGTTGGCCGCGATCGCCACCTATACCTCCCTTGATACCTTACTCAGCGAAGCGGATATTATTACCCTACATTGTCCCCTGACTGACACCAACCACCACCTGATCAACCACGACACCATTGCCCAGATGAAGCGCGGTGTCATGTTAATTAATACCAGTCGGGGCAAACTGGTGGACACCAAAGCTGTCATTGAAGGCATCAAATCGGGGCAGATTGGCTACGTTGGCATTGATGTTTACGAAGAAGAAGACTCCCTCTTTTTCCAAGATCTATCGGACACCATCATTCAAGACGACACGTTTCAACTGTTGCAGTCCTTCCCTAACGTGGTGATTACGGCACACCAAGCCTTTTTTACCCGCAATGCTCTTGAGGATATTGCTGCCACAACCCTTGAAAATCTGAGTCATTTTGAGCAGCGGTTGCCCCTGACCCACGAGGTAGCGTACAACCCAGACTTATGATGAACTCAAGACGCTGTCCCATGCCTTGACTGAGTACCCTATCATGCTGGTTCACTGTACCCGTCCCCATTGTCCCCGTCCGCAAAATAATGTGCCTGAATTAGATCAGCCCAGCCAGCGACGCAGCAGAATTAATCAAAAATTTTGCACGGCCTGTGGGATGCCCTTAATTTTACGGGGACGCTACGTTGCTGAGCGGGTCTTAGGGCGCGGTGGCTTTGGGGCGGCTTATCTGGCGCGGGATTTAGATACGCCAGGTTGGCGGCAGTGCGTTATTAAGCAGCTGCTGCCCAATGTGTCTGATCCGCAACAGTTGGTAAAGGCGCAGGAACTCTTTGAGCGCGAGGCCACGGTGCTGGAAGAGTTGGGTCAGCACGCTCAAATTCCAGACTTACTGGCATTTTTTGAAGAAGAGGTGCCCAAGCACGATGGGTCAGGGGTTGAGCAATATTTTTACCTTGTTCAAGAGTTTATTGATGGCGAAACCCTCGAAGACGAGTTATTGCAGCAGGGACGCTTTAGTGAGGAACAGGTGCGGCAAGTGCTGCGGGAGCTACTACCGGTGTTGCAGTACGTCCACGAGCGTGGCTCGATTCACCGGGATATTAAGCTCTCGAACATTATGCGTCAGCACCCCAGCAAAACAAAGTTCCCCGGTCAAGGGCGTCTTTACCTGTTGGATTTTGGGGCTGTGAAGCAGGTGTCGCAGTCAACCCCTGCCCCCCGTAGCACTGGCATTTATACTCCCCATTACGCTCCGCCGGAACAATCGCGGGGCGAACAGGTTTTCCCCAGTTCGGATCTGTACGCCTTGGCGGTCACCTGCATTGTTTTGCTAACGGGTAAAGCCCCCGATCAACTCTTTGATGCCTATAAAAATTGCTGGAATTGGCAGCCCTTTGCCCAGGTCAGTCCCCAGTTAAAAGCCGTGCTGGATCGGATGCTACAAGCGGCGCCTAGCGATCGCTATGCATCGGCGAAGGAGGTAGAAGCCGCTCTGAGGACGCCCATTCCCCCAACCCCTGCGACTGCTGCGGCTCCGCCAACCGCGCCAGCTGCCCCTATGAACCCACCCACCCTGACACCTCGCCCTAAACCCGTCCAGCGGCGATCGCCCCGCCCCCCGTTACCAACGCTGAAGATTCTGATGGCTGCGGGGTTTACTGGGTTTGAAATCACGGCGATCGGGCTGATGTTCTACAGCATGATTACGGCATGGGGGCTTCCCCTATCGGTGGGTGCAGGATGCATCGGGGCACTGTTTGCCCTGTTGGTGTTTTTGCAGTATCGGCGGATTGTCGAGCATTGGGAACAGTTAATCATTGGTGGGATTACGGCGGCGGCGGTGTACTTTGTGCCGCTGTTGCAGGGGGGGATAGGGGCATTGCCGGCACTGTTGGTGTGCCTTTTGGCGGGGCTGGCCTGCGTGGTTCTGGGGAATGTGTTTTTACTGGTTTATAGCATTGTTTCGCGGTTTGCTTAGGAGATGATCGTGCAGCTTACGTGGCTAGAGAGCAATACATGGTTGTGGCAGTTGGGGCAGACTCGTATCTTAGTGGATCCTTGGTTGGTGGGGCGGCTTACCTTTGGCCATACGCCGTGGCTGTTTGCGGCAGAGCGGACTCTTCCCTGTGAGATGCCTGCGGGAGTTGAGTTGATTGTGCTGTCTCAGGGGTTGCCGGATCACTGCCATGTGCCAACGCTGCGCCAGTGCGATCGCCGGATTCCAGTCATTGGCTCAGCCAGTGCCGCCAAAATTGCCCAAGGATTAGGCTTTGAAACGGTGATTACCCTTGCGCCCCACGATACCTACTGCTGGCGAGATGTAACCATTCAGGCAACCAAAGGTGCCACGATTGGCCCGCTACAGCAGGAAAACGGCTACCTATTCTACTGGGGCGATCGCGCCTTGTATTATGAACCTCATGGTTGTCACGACCCTTGGTTAAAAAGCTATGGAACGGTGGATGTGGTTATTACGCCCTTGCTGAGTGTACGCCTGCCTCTCGTGGGTGCCATTCTCAACGGTGGCGAGACTGCCCTTGAGTTAGCCCAATGGCTGCGTCCCCAGCAGATGATCAGCACTGCGGCAAACGGATCGCTAACCCTGCGCGGCATCTTGCCGTCGTTGCTGTCGGTGGCCGGCAGCCTGCAGGATCTGCAACAGCAATTTGAGCGCGCTGGCCTACGCACCCAACTCATTGAACCAGTGGCCTACAGCCCCCTTGAAATCACGTCCCCGGTTGTTGAGGCATAGTTATGCGGCGTTGGCTTCAGCCTTTGATTCTTTTTTGGCAGCAAGTGCTTATTTTCCTGCAAGACAATCAACGGTTCCTCCAGTTCCTCAGCCAAATTGAGGGGATAGCCACCCGGGTGCTGGCCATTGGCATGTTGCTGGTCGTCGTTGTTGCCATTGTTGACCTAGGGCGAATTCTAACCGTTGACTTGCTCACGCCGCCCTTGGGGCAGTTTAACCTTCAGTTGGTCAAGATTTTTGGGTTGTTTCTCAATGTATTGGTTGCCCTAGAAATTCTCGAAAATATTACGGCCTACCTGAAAACCCATGTCTCCTCCCAGATTGTTGAGTTGGTGATTGTAACCTCCCTCATTGCTATCGCCCGGAAAATTATTATTCTGGACATTGACCAGCCAGAAACGGTGGCCAAGCTGCTGGGATTGGCGATCGCCATTTTGGCGCTCTCCGCAAGTTACTGGATTGTGCGGCGGCTCAACTATCGGCGGCGCCCTTAGGGATAAATTTGTTGCCGGTACGCTTGGGCAACGGCAAGGTTGGCCTCCAACCCCGCCCAGTCTTCCTGCTCAATTTGCTGCAGCAAATGATCAAGGGTAGCACGGTAGTGGATAATGCAGTGGCGTAGGGCGGCACGGTTATACTCGGCCATCATCCGCCCCAACTCAGGGTTGCCCCCCCCAACCCGGCTAGTATCGCGAAAGCCAGAGCTAGCCAGCCGCTGTGAGAGGGTACGGATGGGTTCGTTGACTTCTTGGGCATTGGCCAACAGCAGCGCCGCACTCACCATCACGGGTAAATGGGAGATCCAAGCTACGGCGCGATCGTGATCTGCGGGGGTGGCGTAGAGGAGTTTTGCCCCAAGATCATTAATCACTTGGGCAACGCAATCAATCGCCTCACCATCAGTATGCAGGGTTGGGGTGAGAACGTAGGGAGCATTGGCAAACAACTGTGACTGCGCGGCCTCGATCCCTGCTGCTGCTGTTCCCGCCATGGGATGCCCCCCCACGTAACGAGGCCACAGCTTTTCTAGGGCAGGCACAATACTCTCCTTGACTGACCCCACATCCGTGAGCACCGTATCGTGGCTGAGGTGGGGCACAATCTCTAAGGCAACGCTGAGGATACTACCAATGGGAGGGCACAAAAACACCAGATCAAGGGCGCTGAGGACGGCAGGGTCCGTACTGCCCCAGTCAACGGCACCTTTGGCGATCGCCCGCTCATAGGTCTCAGCCCGCCGACTGACCCCAACAACGTAGTGCCCCTTGGCACGTAAATCTAGACCAAGGGAACCGCCAATTAAACCCAGACCCACAATGCCAATCCGCAGCATAGATCACCCGCTACTGTTGTTGCCCCTACTATCGTGACATTTGTTGCTGTTCTCAGGAGCAGCAGCACTTTATTCACGGTTGCGGCGCGCTGCCACCATCATCATCCCTATGCAGATAAAGCAAAGAGAGCGAGCATTACCCCTACCGCTTTTTTGGTAATAATAAAAGCACATCAAGGTTACGAGGTTTCCTATGCCAGTGGATACAGTGCTAACCATTTTGCCGGGGATGACGGTGCAAGTCACCAATCCTAACGATACCTACTACCAGTTCCAAGGCATTGTCCAGCGGGTCACCGATGGCAAAGCTGCCGTGCTTTTTGAGGGGGGGAACTGGGATAAGTTAGTGACCTTTCGCTTAGCAGAGTTAACACCTGTGACGGTGCAAAAAGGGAAAAAGTAGCCCATGCCACGGCGATCGCCCACCCCAACACTGGCTCCCTTTGCCGAGGTGGTGCAAACAGCAACGGATCACGTTATTGCCCAGTGCTATCAACCACCCACGCTCGATTTTGCACAAGTCCCCGCTCTGGGCAGTTGGGTCTGGATTCCGGRGGGCGACCGCCACATTTACGGCGTGGTGGCCTACGCCGTGACGGCTCCCATTGACACCATTCATCGTGCCACCGCCCTAGGGCTATCCTTAGAGCAACTCCGCCAAGAGCAGCCCCACATTTTTGCCATGCTAAAAACGGAGGTCACCATCGGTATTGTGGGTTTTCAGGAGCACGCGCGTAGCTATCCTCACTTGCCGCCACAGCCACCGCAAATGCACCAACAGGTCTATACCTGTGACCCAAGTGTAGTGGTTGCGTTTAGCGAACAGTTAACGTTTTTGCGCACCCTGCTCACCCTTAACTATGGGCCAGGGGATGCCCTCATTGCCGCTACTCTGCGGCACCTTTACCAGTTACGGGGGGGCGATCGCCCATGGCTCGTACAAGCGGCGCAACTGTTGAGTCGGCTCCTCAAGGATGACTACGATCGCCTGCGGGGGATTCTCGAACAGGTGTATCTTTAGGGGATACACTGCGCAAACACAATGTCTGCACCAACCCTCTTACTCATTGACGGTCACTCCCTTGCCTTTCGTTCCTACTATGCCTTTAGTAAAGGTCGCGATGGTGGCTTGCGCACCTCCACAGGCATCCCCACCAGTGTCTGTTTTGGCTTCTTGAAAACCCTGCTAGAGATTCTTGAGCAGCAGCCCTCCGAGCACGTGGCGATCGCCTTTGACTTGGCAGAACCCACCTTTCGCCATGGGGTGGATGAAAATTACAAGGCAGGCCGTGCCGAAACCCCCGAAGAGTTTATTGTTGATGTTGAGAACTTACAGGCTCTACTGAGGGCACTGCGTCTTCCCCTCCTCACCTGTGCGGGGTATGAAGCGGATGATGTCATTGGTACGGTGGCGCATCGGTTGCGGCAGCAGGGGTGGCGAGTCACCATTGTCAGTGGCGATCGCGACCTCTTTCAACTGGTAGATCGCGATGGCCTCGTGCAGGTCATGTACCTCAGTACGCACCAAGGCAGTAAAGCACGCCCCGAGCTGTTTGATGCTGTTAAAGTGAAGCAGAAAATGGGGGTCTGGCCGGAGCAAATTGTGGACTACAAAGCCCTCTGTGGGGATACCTCCGACCGCATTCCCGGCATTAAGGGAATTGGCCCCAAAACTGCCGTGCAACTCCTGAGCCAGTATCCAACCCTAGAGGCTATCTATGCGCACCTCAGCGAGATTAAACCCGCCAGCCTAAAGGCCAAGTTAACCACAGGCGAGGCAGACGCACGGCACTCCCAAACGTTGGCGCAAATTGTCCTTGATGTGCCGCTCACCTTAGACCTCAACCACCTCCGCCTCCGCCCCTTTGACTGGCCTGCCTTGGATCACCTCTTAAACCGCTTGGAGTTTCGCGCTCTGCGGATGCAATTGCAAGACTTGCACCTGCGCTTGGGGGGCACCCTTACCGAGATGGAACTAGCGCCTGACGAGCCTGAGCAAACATGGTTTTTCAGTGCCGAGGAGACCCCTGCCCCTTTGCAGGTACAGTTAATCGAGACCCCCGAACAGTTAAGCGCCCTGATCAACACCCTCGAAGCCTGCACGGATACCGCACATCCGGTAGCGTGGGATACGGAAACCACCGGCCTGAGTCCGCGCGATGCAACGCTAGTAGGGATTGGCTGCTGCTGGGGTACCGCTGCGGATCAAGTGGCCTACTTACCCTTAGGCCACAAAGAGGGGACGAACCTCCCCTTGGCCGCAACCCTAGAGGCGCTCAGGCCAATTCTAGAGAGCGATCGCTACCCAAAGGTGTTGCAAAATGCCAAATTCGATCGTCTGGTGCTGCGCTTCCAAGGCATTCAGCTCCAAGGCGTTGTCTTTGATACCATGCTAGCCAGCTACGTCCTCAATCCTGAAGCCAGCCATAACCTCAAGGACATTTGCCAGCGCTACCTACCCATTCAATCCCAACGCTATCGATCGCTCGTCGGTAAAGATCAGACCCTTGCGGATCTGAGTCCGGCGGCAGTGGCTCAGTACTGTGGCTTGGATGTGTACGCCACCTACCTGCTCAAAGATAAACTAGAGGCGGATCTCACCCCGCGCCTACGGCAACTACTCCTAGAGGTAGAGCTCCCCCTAGAGCCGATCTTAGCGGAGATGGAAGCCACAGGGATCCGCATTGACAGCGACTACCTACGGCACCTCTCCAAGGACATTGACGCGCAACTGACTACCATTCAGCAGCAAGCATGGGAACTGGCAGGGACACCCTTTAACTTGGCCTCCCCTAAGCAGTTAAGTGAGATACTGTTTGGCACCCTAGGGCTAGACACCAAAAAGACCCATAAAACTAAACTGGGATACTCCACCGATGCGGCCACCCTAGACAAGCTGCAAGGCGATCATCCAATCATTGATCTGGTGTTGGCGTACCGCACCTTAGCGAAACTGAAATCCACCTATGTCGATGTCTTACCCACCCTAGTGCGACCAGACACCGGTCGGGTGCACACAGACTTTAACCAAGCCGTCACGGCCACGGGTCGCCTCTCCTCCTCCAATCCTAACCTGCAAAATATCCCCATCCGCACCGAGTTTAGTCGCCAAATTCGCAAAGCCTTTGTGCCAGAGCCGGGGAACCTGATGGTGGCGGCGGACTATTCACAGATTGAGTTGCGGATCCTTGCCCACCTCAGCCAAGAGCCAGAACTCGTGGGTGCCTATCAGCGGGGAGAGGATGTGCACCGCTTAACCGCTCAGTTTTTGCTAGAAAAGACGGAGATTACCGCTAGCGATCGCCGCCTCGGCAAAATTATTAACTTTGGCATCATCTACGGTATGGGTGCCCAGCGCTTTGCCCGCGAAGCGGGGGTGAGTGTGGCGGATGCTAAGGTGTTTATCCAACGCTTTTATGAACGCTATCCCGGTGTCTTTGGCTATCTGCGGCAGATGGAGCGGCTGGCGCTCAGCCAAGGCTATGTGGAAACTATCCTAGGCCGTCGCCGCTATTTTCAGTTCGAGAGTCAGGAACTCCAGCAGTTGCGCGGCACCTCGCCAGAGGAGATAGCCGCCCTTGACACCAGTCAACTAAACATGACGAACTATGAGCGGGGATTGCTGCGAGCCGCTGCCAATGCCCCCATTCAAGGCTCCAGTGCCGATATTATTAAGTGTGCCATGGTTAAACTGGCACCCCTGCTCAAGAGCCAACAGGCACAGTTACTCCTGCAAGTGCACGATGAATTAGTGCTGGAAATGCCGCCAAGGGCTTGGGAGCAGCTACAGGTGCAAATTCCTGAAATAATGACAACGGTGGTTCCCCTAAGTGTGCCCCTCCAGGTGGACATCTACGCCGCAGCAAACTGGCTGGAGACCAAATAGGGAATCCTTCTAGACTACAAAATCACCGGGAATCTCCTCTATACTAGCGAAGAATCCTCATCCCCTACGGAAGTTGTAATGAATACTGTTGATGTTATCAAGCTCTCGGGTATTTTGGGTGGCCCTCAAGCGCAGGAATTCCGACAAGCTGTGAGTGAGCGGGCGCAGGCAGGGGTTCAAGTCCTCCTGCTTGACTGTAGCAATGTTACGTTTATTGATAGCTCTGGCTTGGGTGCCCTTGTGGTTGCCCTGAAAACCTTGCGAGCAGCAGGGGGGCAGCTTTACCTCTGTGGTGTTCCTAAGCAGATGATGATGCTCTTTGAACTCACTAGCATGGATAAGGTATTTCAAATTCTCAAAGATGAGGAGGAGTTTAATACCCGCATTCGCCCTCAGTACGAGGGCGGCTGATGCACCCATGGCCGTAGCATCAAACAGCAGTGGTCTGTAGGGGGAATGACTCGTCTTGGTCGTTACTTTCAAGGAAGATTTCCTTGGCCGGTTCATCGTAACTAAACAGTTCCGCATAGCGCCCCCAGTCAATGGCAGTGTTGAGTTGGCGATCCGCTTCTTGGGGGGTGAAGTGGCGCTCCAGAATATCTAGCACTAAGCTTTCGGGAATACGGTGGTTTTGCTTGGCGGTCAGGAAGTTGTGAATCTGCTGCACTAACCGAATGGACTTGAGCAATTGTTGGCGGATAATGAGTTTGCGCTGATCAATGTCCCCTTGAATAAAGGCATGACCAATCGGCGTGACGCCAATGTCCCCTTCCTTCAGTTCAACCAACTCCATCATCTGGGCTGCTTCAACAATGGGCAGAATATCGTCTAGCTCTAGTTGCAGTTCTTGGGCAATGCGGTAAAGGTCTTCTTTGCGATTCTCTAGTAACTCTAGCAAACCAGCAATCGAGCCAATGCGAACGTGCGGCAGCAGGGGGTAGCGCGGTTCTTGGCTAGGGGTTGCGGCAACAGGCTTGGGTTCAAGTGCCTCTAGTTCGTCTAGGTGCGGGTTGGTAAGGATTTTGTAGATGCGATCCACAATGGCTTGGAATCCGGGCTGTTTGCGATCGCGGTAATGGGGCAATGTCATTGGAAAATCTGCCCGCACCCGCCCTGGATTGCTGCCTAAAACAATAATACGATCCGCGAGAATCACGGCTTCTTCAATATTGTGGGTGACAATGAGAATACTCTGGGTGGGAATTTTGTGCTCTAGCCACAGATCCAGCAGTTCAAAGCGCAGGTTTTCGGCGGTTAGTACATCCAAGGCCGAGAAGGGTTCGTCCATGCACAGCAATTCTGGCTCTACTGCCAAGGCACGGGCAAAGCCGACCCGCTGTCGCATTCCCCCGGAGAGTTCTTTGGGGTAGGCGTTTTCAAACCCATCTAAGCCGATAATGTCAATCATTCGCAGGGCTTTGCGGCGGCGCGATCGCGGGCCTTCTCCCAAGGCTTTCAACCCCAGTTCCACGTTTTCAAGTACCGTCAGCCAAGGATAGAGGGCAGAACTCTGAAACACGATGGCGGCACCGGGGTTTAGCCCCTGCATTGGTTCTTCGCGATAGAAGACCTGACCGGAGGTCGGTGTAATGAGTCCGGTAATAATGCGCATCAGCGTTGACTTGCCGGAACCAGACGGGCCAAGCAGTGCCACAATTTCACCGGTGCGCAGCTCAAGGTTAATGTTTTCCATGATGCTAATAACTTGGCCATTGGGCTGACGGTAGGCTTTACCAACATCCAGTAACCGGACAAGCGACTCACCTTTGGTTTTGGTTTGCATAGTCCTGCATCCTTTGGCATTTCAACCGTTAACCTACCATGCTGGCTCAATCTTG
The DNA here is from genome assembly GCF_022570815.1 of Synechococcus sp. PCC 6716. Taxonomy (NCBI): domain Bacteria; kingdom Bacillati; phylum Cyanobacteriota; class Cyanophyceae; order Synechococcales; family Synechococcaceae; genus Synechococcus; species Synechococcus sp. PCC 6716. The sequence goes on along the minus strand of NZ_JAKLTU010000041.1, from coordinate 13,606 downwards.
GGGAGGCTCTGCCGTGGGGATTTTAGACGTGGCAAATTTTGATCCTTGATACGGGTGCTCGTGAGACAACGGGGAGTGTGCCACAATTTGGGGTGAAGTGCCTATAATTATGGAGAAATTTATGCTGTGCTGCTGCTGGAGCTGACCCCATGGATGAACTAAGGGCTGCGCTCGAATTAGCCACTGAGGAGGAGTTACAAGACCTAACGGAAATTTTGTTCCGACGGCGGCTAAACCCCCTTGACTACCTCAATACTCCTGATCCCATTGCAGTACAGGCGCAGGATCGTCAGGCATGGTTGGATCACATTGAAGCGCGCTTCCGCTTCTTGGCAGCAGATGGGCTAACGGTGCTTACGGGCAAGACGCAGCAAATTAGCTATCGTCAAACGTTGATGCGGGTTTGTCGCTACCTAAACATTAAGTTCTCTCCGAGTTGGACGGTCTCTGAATTAGAAATTGAGATTTTCTTGGGCTTATTGCAGCGGATGTGGGCAAAGCTGCCAACTCGCGATCGCAACGTCCTCGCCGATCAAATTCAAGCGTCGCTTCCCGAACTACGCCATGGCCATCCTATTTCCCTAGAAACAGTTCGGCTGATTCTTGAGGGGGGGGCCGCCATTGCGCTTACGCCAGTGATGCGTACTCTTGTGGTGCAGCAGGTGGTTCGCCAGTGTGTCCTCCAGCTTGCAGGGCGGAAGTTGCCCATGACCCCCCTTGTGACCCAAAATGTAGCTGCCGGAGCAGCGAAGTTTGCCCTTGGCCGCAGTATGTTGGCCTTTGTGGGAACTGCGCTATGGGTTTGGTTTGTGGCGGATCTGGGCTGGCGGGCGATCGCCACCAACTATAGTCGCATTATTCCTACAATTTTTGCCATTGCCCAAATTCGGCTCCTACGGGGGCATAACGAAACTGCATGGGCGATCGCCTAGGAACGGCAACGAGGCATCCGTCATCCCCTGAGAATCCAGGGTGCTGGAGTTGAACCAGCCTATGGCGAATTATGAGTTCGCTGCCTCATCCGCTCGGCCAACCCTGGCTGTTTCCCAGCTTAGTCTGGGGGAGTGGCTGCTGTCTAGCCTAGGGGGAACCCCTCGTCAAAGGCTGGAAGGATTGAAATCCGTAGGGGAGTTAACGGGCACCTCTTCCGGAGAATGGAAGCCATTAGTGGTCGTCTCTTTCAGCCGCTGATGGTGCTGGTGAATTAACTGAATGGTACGGGTCACATCCGCCGGTAAAATGACCACTAATGCCCCTTGGGGAGCGCGATCGAGGGCAAATTGAATCGCGGCAACTTCATCGTGAATGATCTCGTACTGGCGGCGAACACTGTGGTGGTGCAGACCGCGCTCAATCCAGTTTGCTGCATCTCCACGAGGCCGACCGCGGGTGTCATCGTCTTCTTTGATAATGATCCAGTCAAAGATTTTGGCAGATAATTCCCCCAGTTGCTCGAGGTCTTGATCGCGGCGATCGCCGGGGCCACCCACCACGCCAATCCGTTGACCCGGCCACTTTTGCACAAACTCGCCCACCGCTTCGTACCCCGCAGGATTATGGGCATAGTCCACCAAAACGCTAAACGCCCCTAGGTCAAAAAGGTTCATCCGTCCGGGGGTTTGCTCCACAGAAGTGCGGAAGGTGGTCAAGGCCGCGCGAATATGCTCGATACTAATCCCTTGGGCAAATGCCGCTAAACTGGCGGCAAGGGCATTGGCAATCATAAAGTTCGCTCGACCACCGAGGGTAATGGGCACATTTTCCGCCTGTTCAATGCGTAGGGTCCAATCCCCTTTCAAAATTGAAAGATAACCATTTTCATAGACTGCGGCTAACCCCCCCTGCTGAATGTGCTGTTTAATCACGGGGTTATGGGGATCCATGGAAAAATAGGCCACCTGAGCTTTGACTTGGCGTGCCATGCCGGCCACCAAGGGATCATCGGCATTGAGAACCGCATAGCCATTGGGCCACGCCGACTCCACCACCACTGCTTTTAAGTCTGCCAACTGCTCCACCGTATCAATGTCGCCAATGCCAAGGTGGTCCGCCTGAACATTGAGCACCACGCCAACATCGCAGTGGTCAAACCCCAGCCCAGAGCGTAAAATGCCGCCCCGCGCTGTTTCCAAAACAGCCACCTCCACGGTTGGATCTTGGAGAATGAGCTGTGCGCTTTGGGGACCGGTGGTATCTCCCTTTTCCACTAAGTAATCGCCAATGTAGATGCCATCGGTGGTGGTGTAGCCAACGGTCTGGCCGGTTTGCTTGCAAATGTGGGCAATTAGACGGGTGGTGGTGGTTTTGCCGTTGGTGCCCGTAATGGCAAAGATGGGAATGCGGCAGGAGGTCCCCGGCGGAAAGAGCATATTCAATACCGGCTCCGCCACGTTGCGGGCAATCCCTTGGCTGGGGTTAGTGTGCATCCGAAACCCAGGAGCGGCATTCACTTCAACAATGACACCACCCACCTCCGGCAGCGGTCGGGAAATATCGGGCGTGACCACATCAATCCCGGCAATATCTAAACCAATAATCCGAGCGGCACGCTGGCAAATCCAAACATTTTGGGGGTGAATTTCATCGGTGCGATCCACGGCAATTCCGCCGGTACTCAGATTGGCGGTCGCGCGTAAATAGCACACCTCCCCAGATGGCAGCACTGTATTTAAGCTATACCCCTGTTTTTCGAGGAGGGTCCAAGTATCGTGATTGATTTCAATGCGGGTGAGGATATTATCGTGACCATCCCCCCGCTGTGGATCGCTATTGGTGCGCTCAATGAGTTCTTCAATGGTGGAGCGACCATCGCCAATGACGTGGGCAGGCACGCGCTCCGCCACAGCTACGACTTTGCCGTTGACGACCAGCACCCGGAAGTCGCGCCCCGGATAGTAGCGCTCAACAATCACGGATTTAGACACACTACTGGCAATTTCAAAAGCTTGTTCGGCCTGAGCATCAGAGTTGATGTCGATGGTGATGCCGCGACCGTGATTGCCATCAAGGGGTTTCATGACAATGGGGTAGCCACCAATGTCGGCGATCGCCTCGGGTAGGTCTTCAACATAACGGACAACGGTACCCTTGGGAACGGGGATTCCCGCATCCCGCAGGAGACGCTTTGCCCCCTCTTTATCCCCGGCGAGTTCAACGGCCAGAATACTGCTGCGATCGCTCAGGGTAGCCTGCATCCGGTGGCTTTTGGCACCATAGCCCAATTGAATCAGGGAGCGGCTACTGAGTTCAAACCATGGAATATTACGTGCCTCGGCTTCACGGACAATGGCCTCGGTACTTGGGCCTAGGGAGGCACTGGCCTTGAAGTCCCGTAAATCTGCTAAATCTTGATCCAGTTCCCGCTGGGGGTAGGTACCTGTGTCAATAATGCTCTGACACAGGCGCACCGCTGCCCGACCTGCATAGCGTCCGGCCTCTTCGTTTTGATATTCAAAGACAACTTGATAAATTCCTGCAGTTGCGGTTTCCCGGGTACGGCCAAAGCCAACGGGCATCCCCGCCAGTTCCTGAAGCTCAAGGGCAACATGCTCGACCACATGGCCAAGGTAGGTGCCTTCCCGCAACCGTGTCAAAAAACCACCTTCGTGGCCAAGGGAACAAAAGTGATTGTAGAGACTTGGTAACACCCGCACCAACCCATCCACAAACCCCGGAATTTGGTTGGAGGGTGTATTGGCCACCTCTTCTAAATCCAAACGCATCACAATGAGCTTATGGCGACGAATGCTCCAATAGTTTGGCCCTCGCAGCGTTTGTAGTTTGAGAATTTTCATAAGTAGGGTGGTTTTAAGGAGACTGTACCACTTTTAGTCTTGAGGTCGATGACGCAGTAAACTGTATTGTAGGCAACAATTTTCTGAAAAATCCTAATTTAGGGGTGGCAGCACACACTTGTGTTGGACTTGGTGGGTATGTAGGTTGTAGCAGTCGCCATCGCTGAGGATGTGCAGACGCAGGTTATAGATACTCAGCGGCTCTGTCACATCGACGTGGGCATAGTTCGTGTAGCTGACATCCCGCGGATCAACAATCGTCACCGAGCCACGGCCAAGGACGCGCAGTGTGCCATCCGCTTCAAACATGGCACAGGTATCTTCATCCACGCCAACGCCCAGTTTATCGGGATGGGCGGAAATCGCACTAATGAGCCGCGCAAGGCGATTGCGGTTGTGGAAGTGCTGATCTACCAGTACATCGGGGAGAAAGCCAAGGCCGGTTGCTAAATCTACTAGGGATCGATTGGGTGCTTCGTTGCTGCCGCCACTGGCAATCATGCATTCCCCCATGACTGCTGCGCCGGCACTGGTACCGCCAAGCACTGATTTGCCCTCCCATACTTGATGCCGCAGTTGATAGACCAACGGGGTCTCGTCCAAGAGAGCCGACAGCCGCAGCTGATCGCCCCCCGACATAAAAATGCCACTACAGCGGCTCATGCGGGCTAAGAGGTCTTCGTTTTCGGTATCGGCGCGATCGCCCACTAGGAGGATTTCTACATCGCGCACGCCGATTTCCCGGAAAATATCGTGGTACAGCCGCCCCATGGCATCGGGTTCCCGGGAGGCCGAGGGAATAACGCCAATCACGGCATCCAGCCCGCCGGAGCGTTGACAAAATGTGGTTAGAATCTGCCGCCCTCGGACTTTATCCTCCGCACCACCGATCGCCATCACCAAACCTTTACGGCCTGCACTTGGGGGAGCAACTTTGGAAATCGGGTCTAATTGCAACATAGGACTACGGTTCATTCAAGCTTCAATCGGCAGAGCAAGGGCAAATCAGCCGCAGGGCGATCGCTCAACGCTGAGATCATTACTGGATTGATCCCACAGGAAGAGGAGTTCTATACAGCATAATGCCAGATTGGGAAGAATTTTTAAGTTTTGGTAAATGCTTCCAATTTTATTCACAAATAGTAAAAGCTTGTTGCGACCATTGGCCGGCAATGGGGTTGCTATAATACGCCTGATGTAACGTTTTTTTAACTTTCGAGGCATCCCATGGGGCACGCTACCGGCCACATTCGCATCCGTGGCGCGCGGCAGCACAACCTGAAAAACATTGATCTTGACCTCCCCCGCGATCGCCTGATTGTGATTACTGGCGTTTCTGGCTCTGGTAAATCCTCCTTAGCCTTTGACACAATTTTTGCTGAAGGACAGCGCCGCTACGTTGAATCTTTGAGTGCCTACGCCCGTCAGTTTTTAGGGCAACTGGACAAACCGGACGTGGATGCTATTGAGGGGTTGAGTCCAGCGATTTCCATCGACCAAAAGTCCACCTCCCACAATCCCCGCTCAACGGTGGGCACCGTCACCGAAATTTACGACTATTTGCGCCTGCTCTATGGCCGGGCTGGGGAGCCGCACTGCCCCCATTGCGATCGCCCCATTCGCCCGCAAACAGTGGATGAAATGGTGGATCATGTGATGCAGCTTGCCCCGCAAACCCGCTTTCAGGTGCTTGCCCCCATTGTCAAGGGTAAAAAAGGCACCCACAAAAAGCTGCTCTCTAGCCTAGCCAGCGAAGGGTTTGTGCGCGTCCGCATTGACGGTGAGGTGCGCGACCTCAGTGATGCCATCGAGCTAGATAAAAACCACAACCACACCATTGACATTGTGGTGGATCGGCTCGTGTGCAAGCCGGGGATTGAAGAGCGCCTCGCGGATGCGTTGCGGATTGCCCTAAAGCACGCCAATGGTACCGCAATGGTGAGTGTGGTGCCGCCATCCCCTAACGAGGCTCAAGCGGCGTCCCTGATGTTTTCTGAGAATTTTGCCTGCCCTGAGCATGGGGCAGTGATGGATGAGCTATCCCCCCGGCTGTTTTCCTTTAACTCCCCCTACGGCGCCTGTCCTGAGTGTCATGGCTTAGGCTATCTGCGCAAATTCAGCCCTGAACTCATTGTGCCAAACCCCGATTTACCCGTTTACGCAGCGATCGCCCCGTGGGCAGACAAAGACCACAACTATTACTTTGCCATTCTGTGCGGCATTGCCGATGCCTTTGGCTTTGACATCAACACCCCATGGCACAAGCTCACGGAGTTACAGCGTGAGATTATTCTCTACGGCACCGATGTGCCAATTTTAGTACCTGCCGACTCCCGCTACCGCCCTCGCGACTACTACCGCCAGTTCCAGGGGGTGATCCCTATCCTAGAGCGGCACTACCGCGAAAGTACCTCCGAAGCCTACAAGCAAAAACTAGAGCAGTATCTGGTCAACCAAGTCTGTGCTGCCTGCGGGGGACAGCGCCTCAAACCGGCTGCCTTGGCGGTGCGCCTTGGCCAGTATCGCCTAACCTCCCTCACCAGTGTATCGATTCGTGAGTGTTTAGCGCGGATTCAGTCCCTTGAATTAACGGCTCGCCAACGGCAAATTGCCGACCTAGCCCTGCGGGAAATTACGGCTCGCCTACAGTTCTTGATGGATGTGGGGCTAGATTACCTCACCCTAGATCGCAGTGCTGCCACCCTCTCCGGCGGCGAAGCCCAACGCATTCGGTTAGCAACTCAAATTGGCTCCGGCTTAACGGGTGTGCTCTACGTCCTCGATGAACCCAGTATTGGTCTGCATCAGCGGGATAATGAACGCTTGTTGCAAACTCTGCTGCGGTTGCGGGACTTGGGCAATACCCTCATTGTGGTGGAGCACGATGAAGAGACCATGCGGACAGCCGACTACATTGTGGATATTGGCCCAGGCGCCGGTATCCACGGTGGCCAAGTGGTGGCTCAAGGCAGTATTGAGACTATTCTTGAGCATCCTGACTCCTTAACGGGTGCCTACCTTGCGGGACGCAAACGCATTGAAACTCCCGCTCAACGGCGACAGGGCAGCGGCCAATCCCTGATCCTAAAAAACGTCAGCCGCAATAACCTCAAGCACATCACAGTGGAGATCCCCCTAGGAATGTTGGTATGCCTGACGGGGGTCTCCGGTTCCGGGAAATCCACCCTCATGCACGAGGTGCTCTATCCTGCCTTGCAACACCATTTGGGGCAGACTGTACCCATGCCCCAAGGAGTCGAGAGCATCCATGGCTTAAACGCCATCGATAAAGTGATTGTGATTGATCAGTCCCCCATTGGGCGCACACCGCGCTCTAATCCTGCCACCTACATTGGGGTGTTTGATATTATCCGCGAGGTGTTTAGCCAAACGGTTGAGGCCAAGGCACGGGGCTATAAACCGGGGCAGTTTTCCTTTAACGTCAAGGGGGGGCGCTGCGAAGCCTGTGGGGGTCAAGGGGTCAACGTCATTGAAATGAACTTTTTACCGGATGTTTACGTGCAGTGCGAGGTCTGCAAAGGGACGCGCTACAATCGCGATACCCTACAGGTCAAGTACAAAGGCTGCTCCATTGCCGATGTGCTGGATATGACGGCGGAGACGGCTCTAGCCTTTTTTGAGAATATTCCCAAAGCCGTGAGTAAATTGCAAACCTTGGTGGATGTGGGCTTGGGCTACCTGACGTTGGGGCAAACCGCCCCTACTCTTTCTGGCGGTGAGGCACAGCGGGTGAAACTGGCAGCGGAACTCTCGCGCCGCGCCACCGGTAAAACCCTCTACCTCATTGACGAGCCAACGACTGGGCTGTCCTTTTACGATGTTCATAAACTCCTTGACGTGCTGCAACGGCTGGTAGATAAAGGGAATTCCATTTTGGTGATTGAGCACAATCTTGACGTGATCCGCTGCGCGGACTGGATTATTGATCTAGGGCCTGAGGGAGGCGATCGCGGCGGTGAGGTCATTGCTGTGGGAACCCCCGAAGCGGTTGCTGCTGTGGCTCACTCCTATACGGGGCAATATTTAGCTCCCCTGCTACCCCCACCAACCTTAGATTAAGCAGTAAACGTCAGCCCCTTGCCGTCGTGACGTGCTAGGGCTAGTCGCTGTTACTAGGGTTTACAGCCAATTGCACCCTCAAAGATGTTGGAGTGGCGCAGGCTAGTGTCCCTTTTGGTCAATATATACAATATATAAATAAAATATATATACAATATATATACATACCAGATAGCCACGGCGGCTCCCTGATGTCGTCGGTATCGCCGCAGCGCGATCAGTACAGTTGCAATTCTGTAAACAAAGTGTTAACTTATATTAAGAAGAAGAAACACTTTGTAACAAACGGAGTTCCAACATGAAAAGCGGTAGCATCATTGACGATCAAGGCAAAATGAACAACTTTGCCATCGAACCTAAAATGTATGTGATGAGTGAGCCACAGTCTGGCTTTACTCCCTACGCAGAATTGTTCAACGGTCGCTTAGCAATGATTGGCTTTGTCTCGCTGTTGGCCTTAGAAGTCATCACTGGTCATGGCCTCATTGGTTTTTTGAACAGCCTGTAAGGACGTTCACCGTATCTCTCTTAGCATGGAATGCAATGCCTGCCCCCTAGGGGGTGGGCTTTTTTGCGGCTTATTGTCAGTTTTTTGTACGTGTTGGCCATTCCTAACACTAGTACGTTTGGCGGCAGCAGATCCGCTATAGTGACGGGGGAGAATTGCCGCATCAATTTCAGGATTAAAGACTATGGGTCGTGCAAAAAAAGTTGTTTTAGCCTACTCCGGTGGGGTAGATACCTCTGTGTGTATCCCCTACCTCAAGGAGGAGTGGGGGGTACAGGAGGTGATTACCCTTGCTGCGGATTTGGGGCAAGGGGATGAGCTAGAACCCATTCGCCAAAAAGCCCTTGACTCTGGTGCCAGTGAATCTCTGGTCGTCGATGCCAAAGCGGCGTTCATCCGCGACTATGCCTTTCCAGCGATTCAGGCCAATGCCCTCTACGAAAATCGCTATCCCCTCTCAACAGCCTTGGCGCGGCCTCTGATTGCCAAGCTCTTGGTGGAGGCTGCGGCGGAGTATGGTGCGGATGCGGTTGCCCACGGCTGCACAGGCAAGGGGAACGACCAAGTACGCTTTGATGTGGCGATCGCCGCGTTGAACCCCAACCTAAAGGTGCTAGCGCCAGCGCGGGAGTGGGGGATGAGCCGTGAAGAAACCATTGCCTATGGTGAGCGGTTTGGCATTCCTGCTCCGGTCAAGAAATCTTCCCCCTACAGCATCGACCGCAATTTGCTCGGGCGAAGTATCGAGGCGGGGCCGCTCGAAGATCCATGGAATGAACCCCTAGAAGAGATTTACTTAATGACCCGTGCGGTGGAGGACACCCCCAACTCGCCTGAGTATGTGGAGATTGGCTTTGAGCAAGGGATTCCTGTGAGCCTTGACGGTCAGCACCTAGAGCCAGTTGAGCTGGTTAGCCAACTCAATGAGCGGGTGGGTCGCCATGGTGTGGGTCGCATCGACATGATCGAAAACCGTCTTGTGGGCATTAAGTCCCGCGAAATCTATGAGGCTCCGGCGTTGCTGGTACTCATTGATGCGCACCGGGATCTTGAAAGCCTGACCCTGACTGCCGATGTCACCCAGTACAAGCGTGGCGTTGAAGATACCTACAGCCGCTTGGTCTATAACGGCCTGTGGTATAGCCCCCTCAAGGCGGCTCTGGATGCCTTTATTGCCCAAACCCAAGCTCGCGTTAGCGGTACAGTGCGGGTTAAACTCTTTAAGGGAACTGCCAAGGTAGTGGGTCGGCGCTCCTCTGTTTCGCTTTATGCCCCAGACTTAGCGACCTATGGGGCTGAGGATCAGTTTGATCACAAAGCAGCGGAAGGATTTATTTATGTGTGGGGCTTGCCAACGCGAGTGTGGGCTGAGAAACTGCGCCAAGGCTAGCGCGGCTCTTCGACAATACACCACTCGTGGAGTTCGTAGTGAACGCACTGATGTTGCACCAAGGGATCTGCTTCGACGATGGCTTTGGCGGCAGCTAACGAGCTGGCTTCAAACAGCATCATCCCCCCGCCTCGCTCCGCCCAGTACCCCGTTCGTGCTTGATGGCCTGCGGCAATTAACTTACGGACATAGGCACAATGAGCCGGAACATGCTGGTCAAAGGTTTGCTTATCAACGATGCCGCGCTCAATTTTCACAAACCATGGCATTGACGCCCTACTCCTGTGGATTCAGCCTCACGACCTAGAATAGCTATAGTGAGCCGCTGTGTCACCCGCCTAGTCTGTTGTGTCCTAATCAGAACCTGCCATGAGTAAAGCTATCACCCTCGAAACGCTCTTAAGTGAATTTGCCCGCGGGGTTCGCAATTTTCGCGGTGTCAATTTGGCGGGCAGCTCGTTTCCGTTGGTGCAACTTAGTCATGTGGACTTGGCTGGGGCAAATCTCCAAGGCATTAACTGGAGTGGTGCCGATTTAATTAAGGCTAATTTAGCCAATGCGAATTTACGGGGAGCTAACCTCATTGGTGCAGACCTCAGTGGGGCTAACTTGACGGACGCAGATCTGCAAGAAGCCATCCTCAGTGGGGCGGTGTTGGTGGGGGCTTACCTGTCGCGGGCGAACCTCCGCCAAGCGGTGCTCAGTGGGGCGGTGCTGAAAGGGGCAGTGCTCCACGATACTAATTTACAAGGGGCCAATGTTGTTGGGGCTGATTTCTCGGCAGCGGATTTAACCGGGGCGATCGCCCCGCGCAAAGAGTTAGAGGAAGCCAAGCTCAGTGGTGCAACGTTGCCCAATGGGGAGGTTGTCTTTGATGACAGTGACGCTGAAGAACTACCGCACCCACCCCTGACGGCTGCCGCTGATCCCATTGCTGCGCCGTCGGATACCACAATGCTAGAGTGGACCAATGAACAGGTGGTGGAATTGCTGCTTCAGCCCCAGCCGCTGCGTCCCCATACCTATCAAAGCGCTGACCTCAAGATCATCAACCTCGGCAACAATTGTTATCAACTGCGCACGGTTACGGAGCAGGCGATCGCCATTCTGGATGCCACAATCGCTTCACAACCACGGATAACCCTATTGGTTGATGCGCCCTTTGCGGATTTAGTGGCCAGCGTCCTCAAAGCCCATTCATTTTTGCCCATTCAGTACTGCGAACAGCCGGTGCCAGCGTGGGAGTACTGCCATGTCGCGACTCCAGCAGGTGCAAACGTTCAACAGGGCACTGCCCGCCAACTGTGGAAAACATGGTGGCTGATGCTGAAGGCGGCTCCCCCAGGGTCGCAGCCCAATCTACAACTTTTAGTAGAGACGCAATGGCAGCCCATTCACGATATTGCTTTTGCCCCCTTAGCCATCGGGGGGTTGATCATTAAAACCGCCGCTGGCGATCGCCACTATGGTGCCGATACGATGCTACTTTGGCTAGAGTTACCGGGAGCAGCGGTCGTTGCTGCCCCCCAAGATCCGGTGCCAGCGACGAGGCCATGGCAAGGAATTCTCAGTGTTGAAAATGGTTGCCTGATCATTCAAACGGCAGCAGGGGCGATCGCCGTTCGTGGTGACAATCTAGCGGTGACCCTTGCAGGGCAGCCCATTGATATAGAACAACTCTAATGGTTGAAATCCAGCCCTTTGATTTTAGCCGCTGGCCCATTGCGGTCAGTGATTTGCCGCTAGACACCTACCTTGTGGGGGGAGCAGTGCGAGATGCGCTGTTGGGGCGCACTACCCTTTACCCCGATCTCGACTTTATTGTGCCAAACCAGTCCCTTGAACTGGCCGCTACCCTTGCCCAGCGTTACCAAGCGGGCTTCGTAGTCTTAGATCGCCAACGGCAGATTGGCCGAGTTGTCTTTAGCAATATGACAGTGGATATTGCCCAGCAGCAGGGCGACACCCTCCTCACTGACTTGAGCGATCGCGACTTCCGCCTCAATGCCATCGCCTACGATATTCATCGCCATCACATTGTTGATCCGTTGGGTGGGTTATTAGACCTACAACAACGCCAGATTCACTACGTTAGCCCGGACAACTTGGCGGCGGATCCCTTGCGCCTTGTGCGCGCCTATCGCCAAGCCGCACAGTTGCAGTTCACCATTACTTCAGACACCCGCCGGGTCATCCAAACTTTGGCACCGCGCCTTCGCACTGTTGCCCCAGAGCGGGTTCGTGTTGAACTTAGTTATTTGCTGAGTATGGTTGAAAGTGCGGCCAGCATTACCTTAGCCTTTCGTGATGGGGTTTTAGGAGTGTGGTTGCCCTCTGTCACCGAAGAGAGTATGACCCATTATCATGCCTTAGAAACCACCTTAGCAAACTTCCCCTTTCCAGCTCTGTGGCCAAGTTTAACTACATCCATTGCCACCACCGCGGCTCCGGGCGAACCCCAGCGGCGTACCCTTGCTGCCCTAGCCAAGCTCACCTGCTTAGTGCATCCAGACCCCCAGCAGGCGGAGACACAACTGTTTGCCCTTACCTACACCGCTAATGAAATTAAAGTTGTTAAAGTCCTATGTCGCTTGCTGCAAGACTGGTTGATACCGCTGCAGCAGCCCCTCAATCGGGAACAGTCGTTCTATCTTTTTCGGGCAGCACGGGATTTTTTTCCAGCCTTTGTTGCGCTGGCACTGAGTCGCACTATCCCCAAAGCTCATCTCATCCCCTTAGTAAGGGCATGGCTCGATCCCACTAATACGGTGGCTCACCCCCCTCAGCTTGTGCGGGGTGCTGACCTAGTGCAACAGTTTCAATTGCGCCAAGGTCCAGAGATTGGCCGGATTTTGAAGGCGATCGAGGCAGCTCAAGCCCGTGGGGAGATTGGCGATCGCGCCAGCGCCCTTGCCTTTGTGGATCGGTTGTTACGCCAGCCTGCGAAACCCAAATAGAGTTTCCATTCGAGTTTCCATTCGATCGCCTTCCCCATGAAGAGGAAGGTTACACGGCTTAAAAAACTAGGGGTGGTGGTCAGCAAATCGTTAGGTTTCCATTCGATCGCCTTCCCCATGAAGAGGAAGGGAGAAGGCAGCTGTATTGGCTGCCGACCCGGTAACCATGTTTCCATTCGATCGCCTTCCCCATGAAGAGGAAGGCCGTCGGAACCAACCCCGACGGAACCCGCCATTCCGCGGTTTCCATTCGATCGCCTTCCCCATGAAGAGGAAGGGGACCAATCCTGATGGCCCCCGCCATTCGGCACSAGGGTTTCCATTCGATCGCCTTCCCCATGAAGAGGAAGGCCGTCGGAACCAACCCCGACGGAACCCGCCATTCCGCGGTTTCCATTCGATCGCCTTCCCCATGAAGAGGAAGGKAGCCGAACGGTACCGCCAGGCGCTAGATGATATTTCGGTTTCCATTCGATCGCCTTCCCCATGAAGAGGAAGGATTCTAAAGATCGCCCTAGGGCCGGTTGAAGCCGGTCTGTTTCCATTCGATCGCCTTCCCCATGAAGAGGAAGGRCAYCAAKYMGGATGGCACCCGCCATTCGGCACGAGGGTTTCCATTCGATCGCCTTCCCCATGAAGAGGAAGGTATAGATCTGATGTGGACACCGGTAGGGTATCGGATCGTTTCCATTCGATCGCCCTCCCCATGAAGAGGAAGGTTGCTAACTCCGTCGTAAACATGCGACCAAGATCGTCAAGTTTCCATTCGATCGCCTTCCCCATGAAGAGGAAGGGTSYGGSKYWCGCCGAGGTTAACCCCAACACGATGATCAGTTTCCATTCGATCGCCTTCCCCATGAAGAGGAAGGCTATCGAC
>NZ_JAKLTU010000040.1:0-14555 GCF_022570815.1 Synechococcus sp. PCC 6716 | reverse complement strand
CTTCCGATCTCAAAGCTCTTGGCTAGGGCTAATTTCTGCTCGTGGGTTGGATAGGCTCTGAACTTGTACGCTTGCAACATTTAGCGTCTTTGGATGTTACTGATAATATCCTACCAGATAGCAAAGAGGATGTGCTACGCACGTTGATTTATGGGTCGCCATTCATCCCACGATTCACCTGCGGTAGAATCGGCGACTTCTTGCGACATTTGTTAAAAAATCTTAAAGGCTAAAGTTGGTAGAAAAATCTTACAATCGGCGCTCAGGAAGAGCTAGAGGGCTTTCTGGAGCTGGCACAAAAATGATAGAGTACAAAAAATTCCCATTTAAACTGCTGTAAATCCTGTCCTCTTGAGAAGGGAGTATTCATCACTTTGGAGAGCCATAAAGAGAAAATTCTCGTCGTTGACGATGAAGCGAGTATTCGCCGCATCCTCGAAACCCGCCTATCCATGATTGGTTACACCGTGGTTACGGCGGCTGATGGCGAGGAAGCTCTAACCACATTTCGGCACGAACAGCCTGATTTAGTTGTGCTGGACGTGATGATGCCCAAGTTAGATGGCTATGGCGTGTGTCAGGAACTGCGTAAAGAGTCCGACGTGCCGATCATTATGCTCACGGCGTTGGGGGATGTGGCCGATCGCATCACGGGTCTGGAACTTGGGGCAGATGACTATGTGGTCAAGCCCTTTTCGCCCAAGGAACTAGAAGCGCGGATTCGCTCGGTTCTACGGCGCATTGAAAAGACCACCACCTCAGGTATTCCCAGTTCCGGTGTCATTCAGATTGGCAATATTCGCATCGATACCAATAAGCGGCAGGTGTATAAAGGGGATGAGCGCATTCGCCTAACGGGAATGGAGTTTATGCTTTTGGAACTGCTGGTGGGGCGTTCCGGGGAGCCGTTTTCTCGGGGGGAAATTCTTGAGCAGGTATGGGGCTATACGCCGGAGCGGCACGTGGATACCCGGGTCGTAGATGTTCATATCTCCCGACTACGGGCTAAGCTAGAGGAAGATCCCAGTAATCCGGAGTTAATTCTCACGGCGCGGGGGACGGGGTATCTATTTCAGCGCATTATCGAACCCGGTGAAATGCTGAATAAAGCCCAGTAGTTCGTCCTAGTGTGATTCCCTCATCCAGAGGCGGGTATATCATGAAACGCGGCTGGCGATGGTCTGATGTCATTGGCTTAGCAGTGACACTGGTGGCACTCAGCAGTGTGGCCATTATGCAACGGCGATCCCTAGAGACCCTGCAAGACCCATCGGGGCAAGTGCTTACGGAGGCCGAATACCAGCGGCAAACTGCCCAGACCATTGCCCAGATGGAGGCCTTGGCGAAGCTACCAGCCTTGGGGTTTGATAATCTTGTGAGTGATTGGGCGTTCCTACAGTTTTTGCAATTTTTTGGTGACTCTGATGCCCGCCGTGTCACTGGCTATGATCAGGTGCCTGCCTTTTTTCGTGTGATTGTAGCGAAGGATCCGCGCTTTGTCCAAAGCTACCCTTACCTTTCAACGGCAATCACGGTCTATGCCAGTCAGCCCAAAACATCGGTAGAACTCATGGCGCAGGGCTTAACCCATCTCGACCCCCACTATCAACCGAGTGCGTACCTAGTGTGGGTGTTTCGGGCCATGGATGAGTTGCTCTTTTTAGGTCAGGGGCTGGCGGCGGCTCAATCCTACGATCGCGCGGCGGAGTGGGCAGAACTACAAACAGACCCACACATTCGGGAGGCGGCGCCCTACTATCGATCGCTGGCGCAGACCCTCCGCAATGACCCCGATAGTCGCATGGCGCAAATTAACGCTTGGATTTGGGCGTTGGTGAATGCTGTGAGCGATCGCTCCCGCGAAACCGCCATTGAAAATATTGAACGCTTGGGGGGGGAGGTCTCTCGCCTTCCCGATGGCAGTTGGCAAATTCGCCACCCTGAAGATTTGCGGTAACGATCGTGGAGCGCACTATTGCCGAAATTAATGCCAAGATTCGCAGTGGCCATGCTACCGTCTGGACGTTGGCAGAACTCAAAGAACGCCTCGAGAGCCTTACTGTGGCCGAAGCCACCCAGCAGGTGGACGTCATTACAACGGGTACCTTTGAGCCAATGGAGTCCTCCGGTGCCATCATTAACCTTGGCCCGACGGATCCCCCCCTCAAACTGCGGCAGTGCTGGTTAGATGGCATTCCTGCCTACAGTGGCATTGGCGCCGTTGATCTCTATTTGGGAGCGGCGCAGTCTGTGGATCTGAATCCGGAGGGAGGGGAAGCGGATACCCTGCGGGAGCGCGGCGGCGGTCATGTCATTGCGGATTTGATTGCGGGCAAGGCTATCCCATTACGGGCGCTGGGGCACGTCACTGACTGCTATCCGCGCGCCAGTCTGGAAACCATGATTAGCAAGGACACGATTAACCAGTTTTACCTCTACAATCCACGCAATCTGTACCAGAACTTTATTGTTGGGGTCAATGGTGGCGATCGCCCCCTCTATACCTATTTAGGCCCGCTCCAGCCCCAGTTAGGCAATGCGGTTTATGCCAGTAGTGGTGCCCTCTCACCACTGTTAAATGATCCGTACCTGCGCTTAGTGGGCATTGGCACCCGGATTTTTCTTGGGGGTGGCATTGGCTACATTGCCTGGGAGGGAACCCAACACTTCCCGTTACAAAAACGCCTCGCAAACGACACGCCCATTGGCCCAGCGGCAACCCTTGCCCTCATTGGCGATGCCAAGCAGATGGACCCCTTTTGGGTGCGCGGCTGTTACTTCAAAAACTATGGCGCGTCCCTGATGTTAGGGGTGGGGATTCCCCTGCCAGTGCTGGATGAAGAGGTGATTGCTCGCTGCGCCATTCGCGATGAGGACGTGGTGGCGCCAATTATTGATTTTTCAATTCCGCGCCGGGTTCGTCCCACCTTTGGCGTAGTGAACTATGCGCAATTAAAGTCCGGCACTATCAAAATCGACGGGAAAACTGTGCGTACTGCCCCGCTCACCAGTCTTTACTTTGGCCAGCAGATTGCGGAGCGCCTCAAGGAATGGATTCTTAAGGGTGAGTTTACCCTTGCAGAAGCGGTGGCTCCCTTGCCGGGCGATCGCGCCTTTTTGCCCCAACAGTCATGGACCACGCCTAGCACTCGGGAATAATCCATCACCCATCGCGCTCAGCCAGGGTAACGGCCATCAAGCCTCCGAGCAGGGGATAGTGTCGAATGGCGTGAAACCCGGTCGCCTGAATCATGGCACAGAGGTCTGCCGGTTTGGGGAAGGCTTGGATACTTGGCCATAAATAGTCGTACTCAGTGCCAAAATCGTGGGCTTGGGCCGTTGGCACCACCCACTGCTGGAGATACCATGCTTGGAACTGCTCAAGCGCAGGGGACTCGGGGTGGCTGAACTCAAGAATGGCGATCTGTCCTTGGGGTTGCAGGAGCCGGTACATTTCCCGCAATGCCTGCGGAATACTAGCCACATTGCGTAAACCGTAGCCCATGGTAATGGCTGCAAAGGTGCGATCGCCATAGGGAACGGCAAGGGCATCGCCTTGAACCCATTGAATTTGTGGGTACCCTAAACTGCGTTGCTGGGCAATGGCTAGGGGTGCCGCCGCAAAGTCCAAGCCAACCACCTGCCCTTGGCGACCGACCCGCCGTGCCAGTAAGCGGGTCAAATCTCCAGTGCCACAGCACAGGTCTAGCGCCCTAGCTCCCGCTTCTAAGTGTAACCAATCCACCGCCATCTGTTTCCAGACGTGGTGCAAGCCAAAACTTAGGCGATCGTTGAGGCGATCGTACAGCGGGGCAATCCGCTCAAACAATGCCCGAACATCGGTCATCAGAACCTCCAACACCCCCCGCGTGAACAACAGAGGAGGATGTCATCATAAACTACCCCACCGTATCGATGGGGAATTCCGCAACACTCAGCTAACAATGATCCGTGGCTGCGCCGTTTATCATAAAAATTGTGTTCTCCCGACCCGTGGCCGTTCTTCCATCATCGCAACCGGAACCGCTCTATGGCTAGCCTGTTTGATCAAAATTTTCGCTACACCGATCGTGCCCGTGCCATCTTCAAAGAATTACAGCGCAATCTTCACCCTATCTATATGGAGCTCCTAGAGGAGGGATTTTCTCCCCGCGAAATTACAACCTTGGTCACCAGTGCCGCGGCTCAAACGGAACACGCTGCCATCTGCGAATGGGAAGAAGCCACCGTTTGCCCAAGCAGTACCATTGAATCTGAGACCTCCCATAACACTAGTGTCTAAGACAGCAGCGATTCTTGAGATTGAATCCCTCACGGTTCACTATGGGGGAATCTGTGCCCTGACAGAGGTCAGCCTCAGTATTGCCGAGGGGGAATGCATTACCCTAGTGGGCGCAAACGGTGCCGGTAAGACCACACTGCTGCGGGCTATTTCTAAGTTAGTCCCCCTCAGTCAAGGGGTGATTCGTTTTCAAGGACAGTCACTACAGCGGCGATCGCCCCATGAACTCGTCCGCCTAGGCATTGCCCACTGTCCTGAAGGACGGCAGATATTAGCACAACAGGGAGTTCGCGATAACCTTTTGCTGGGTGCCTATACCCGTCATGACCCCATCCAAGTGAAACAGGATCTCGAGCAACAACTCACACGCTTTCCACGCTTGCGGGATCGTCAGCACCAATTGGCGGGCACCCTCAGCGGTGGTGAACAGCAAATGTTAGCCATTGCCCGCGCCCTGATGAGCCGCCCGCGCCTACTCTTGCTCGATGAACCTAGTTTAGGCCTAGCCCCCAATCTGGTGCAGGACATTTTTACGATTTTGGCAGAGCTGCGGCAGCAAGGTATCACAATACTTTTGGTAGAGCAAAATGCTCATCTTGCCCTGCAACTGGGCGATCGCGCCTATGTACTCGAAGCTGGGAAAATTACCTTGAGTGGCACGAGCGCAGAACTGTTGCAGGATGAACGAGTGAAGCAAGCCTATCTCGGATAGTGATATGATTGATAAGCTGGACGTGTGGCTCAGTGGATAGAGCATCAGATTCCGGTTCTGAGGGTCGGGGGTTCGAATCCCTCCACGTCCGTAATGGAGACAAGCCATGAGTGAACAGATCACCGCTAGTGAAGCCAAGCAAATCATGGATATTCTCAAGGAATTGCACGGCGATATGAAAGCGGTCAAGTCTGAACTCCAGGCATTGACCATGGAAGTCAAAGTTAACCAGACGAAGAACGACGAGCAATTTAAGGCGCTCAATGAGAAGGTTGAGGAGTTACGGGATAGGCAGCGGGCGACCGATAACCGTCTGTGGAGTTTCATTGTGGCGTTAATTTTGTTGCTGGCCGGTGGGTTGGTGAAGCTCACACTGTTCGACAAGATATGACCTATGGGCTTCGGTGATAGCCACAATGTTGAGCGATGTGAAAAGAGGAATATCCTGAAGCAAGAGCAAGGAAGAATGATGGCGGCTAAAGGGATTAACTTAAGTAGCCAACGGAAGGCTAAGGCGGTGGCTATCTATGCCGCTACGTTTGTCAGTGGAGGCAAGTCATGAGTGAGCAGATCGCAGCCAGTGAAGCCAAGCAAATCATGGATTTACTACAATCCATGGATAAGAAGCTAGATGTCCACATCGCTAGAACGGATGAGCAATTCAAAACGGTGAAGGCTGAAATTAAGGCGCTAGATGACAAGGTTGAGGCGTTCCGCTCTGAGCTGCGAGACAATGTTACCGAGCTACGTAGCCAACAGAAGACGACGGATGCAAGGTTATGGGCGTTCATTGTGGGGCTGGTCACTCTAGTGGGTGGTAGCGTGATTAAGGTGCTCTGGTTTGACCGTGCCTAAAAAGAGCCATCAACACGAAAGCAGCACAGATCACGGCGAATCCCGTGAATTAGCTGATACTGAGCTACTATTCCAGACATCCTCTCAGTTTGCTGCACACAGTGCCAGACCCCGTTCACAGATTGTTTTGGCATACTCTGTCCAGCGACCACTGCCCCAGTAGCGAAAACAACTGGTTTGGGAGGTCAACAGATAAAGCAGCGCTTCTTGGTACTCCGCTGTTTGGGTGATCTGGGGATCTGCTGCAACTAACGGATCGTAGCGACGATGGAACTCACGACTAAGCTGCTCCATGGGTTGCAGCACGGTTTCGTAACCCTTGACCCAACTAATGTGGTTTGTCCACGATGTGCCGGCCATCGAAAAGTGGGGGTCAGTGGCACTCAGCTGGGCGATCGCTACCGCCACTGCCTCCGGTGTACAGGAGGTGCTATCGACGTATTGCCAGAGTTTGTGCTGCTGTACCGCTTGCACGCGCGGAAACTGCGCAGCAGTGATCCCCTTGGCGGCTAATAGGGTAAGGTATTCACTGCCGTTGAGTCCCACAACCCCTGCTGCTGCCTGTGCTTTTAGCTCGTGCCACACCGGCATAAAGTCGCGGGGATACTCATTCATCATCACACCGCCATTTTCACCATCTGCAATTTGGGTCACACAGGGCGGGGCGATCGCCCCAGACCAATGGGTCGCCAGATGCTTCGCCTCATGGTAGGGCTGCATCTGCGCCACCAGCTTCGTATCTGACCCTTGGGTTTTAATCAACACGGTGATCTCGCTAACCTCGCCCTGAGAATTCCGCGCCACTAGACGATTGGGTACGTATTTTGCCGTGGCACTCAGGGGTGAGCCATCCAACTGCTCAACACTGTGCTCCTGCACCAACAACCAACGATAGCCGCAGCGTTTGAGGCATTCCACGAGTGTAAACAGGGTATCAGGGTGATTGGGCAAGTGCATTTCCGGCAGCGAAAATCCCTGTACCCGCTGCAGCGCCTCAACCCCAAATAAAGCCACAAACTGATGCTGCCAAGCACGCAGGTGTAACTCAATGTCAGGGATCGGAGTAGAGGGAATAACCGCGTGCCCCCAGCAGGTGCCAAGCCACTCCACGTAAGGCGCATAAGTCGCCTCTACCGTAATGCGGCGCAGAGCATCCAGCACCCCCTCCTGACCCATTTGCTGAAGTCCCCACAGTAAATTCCCGGAGTAGTCCAGCATAATGCGGGGCTGACAGCCCTCAGCCACAAGCTCTGGAATCCAGTCCCCCATACGTTGATAACACCAGAGGAAGGTTTGGGCGTTATGGTTATCCCCTTCGTGGGGGTGCTCCAGCATATACTGCAAGTGGCTGATCAAACGGCCATCATGTCCGGCGGGAATGGTTGGTTGATGCATGTGTAGGGCACAGGCGAAGCCCGCCCGAATGATACTGTAGTCCGATGGCACAAGGGGTTCGCTGGGTCGGAGGGCAGCCAGTTGCGCCTCCCAGCCACTCAGAATGGGTTGCCCCACTGGGGTAACCGCAGGCCATGGGAAAGAAAGATAGGGCATGACTTACGCTCGAAACACTTGGGCGGGGTCGAGACGCATCACCTTTTGCACAGCTAACAGTGATGCACTGACACACATCACCACCGTAGTACTAAAAACCGCGATCGCAAGCTGCGGCGTAATAATAATTTGAATAGCCCGTGCCTGCATGGTCCACATCCCTAGACCCAAACATAGCCCCAAGCCGGGCAAATAGCCAAGCACCGCCATCCACAATGCCTGCTCAATGATAATCCGGTATAGGTACCAGTCAGAAGCACCCATCGCCTTAAGGGTGCCATACTCCTGTAGGCGATCGCTCACAGAGGAGTACAGAATCTGACTCACAATCACCACACCCACAATCATCCCAACACCTGCCCCAAGCCCCAAAATAAAGCCAACACTGGTGCTGGCCAACCAATAGCGCCGAGTCAGCAGTGTCAGCTCCGCCGAACTGAGAACTGTATGGTTAGGTAAAGCTGCCTTGAGGCGCTGCTGCAGGTCAGCCAAGCTAGTCTCTGGAGACGCTTTGACCATCACGTAGGTAATGCGGCTGCTGGGTTCAATCAAGGGCAAAAAGGTAGGAGGCGGCTCCTTCTCATCAAAACGGGGAAAGTTCAGGTACAGGTTTGCTGTTTCTAACGATGTAAAAACATAAGGACTCGACACAATGGACTTAACCCCCCGCGTCCAGCCCAGCACCACCGCTGGATAGTTATTAATCTTAGCTGTTTGGTCTAGGGCAGTAATTGATAGGGCATCGAGGTCAATTTGATCCACCAGCACGGTGTAGGGCTTTTCTAATTCTGTTACCGAAGCGCCAGCTACCGTCCGCAACGGCAGTAATGAGCCTGTAGGTTCAAGACCGATGATCTGTACCGGATCAATATTAGCTGTTTCAGATCGCCGCCAAATGGCAGACTGCATCAGCAGAGGCTCCGCTGAGGCTACACCCTCCACCGATTTGGCATCAATGACCGTTTGATACTCAATGGGCAATGTTAAGCCAAAGTAGCGTAGCTCACTGGAGGCAATCCAAACATCTGCCTCGCTTTGGTTAATGAGCAGGGTTGCCGAACGGCCAAAGCCCTCCAGTAAGCCTGCTTGAATCGTGACTAGGCTGACCGCAAAGGTAATCCCCAGTTGAGCCACCAAAAAGCGGCTAAAGTCCTCTAACAGGTTTTTACGGGCAAGAGAAACCATTGCGCTATTATACTCTGTTTACTCTGTGGGGGGCACCTGTGTTTCCGCCTCCAGCCAACCCAGATAGGCAGATGAACCTGCAATGATAGGCAGGGCAATGATTTCTGGAACCTCGTAGGAGTGCCACTCCTGAAGGCGATCGCGCACCTGCGGAAACAGAGCATAGCGGGTTTTAATGAGCAATTGCCACTCCCTGTCCTGATGAACCTCTCCCTGCCAGCGATACATCGACTGAATAGGATAAATTTGTACACAGGCAGCGAGCCGAGCTTGCACCAGTTGCTGAGCTAACAGTGTTGCGTCCGCCTCTGTAGCAGTGGTTACAATGACAACACAGTACTGATAGATACTCGCCATAGCTCAACAACCGGCTCCTATCCGATACCCCCCAGCCCAACCTCTAATGGATATAGTAGTTGCCCGCAGGAATGTAAGGCGTTGGGTAAGCACACATAGGAGGCGATGGAGGATAGCCGGGATAACTCATACTTTGGATCATCACTGTTCCGGGCATACAGGCAACAGGCATCAAACCATTTTGTGCCATCACCTGATATGCTACTGGATTTCCTGTTTGCATGGTAGGAGGAAATACAGGAGGATAAACGGCGGGAGGGTATAAAATTGGTACTGGGGCAGTAGTAGTGTTAGGAACAACAATAAATAAACAACGTGCTCAACGCCTTACGGCATCAAAGGTAGAGGCACCCGCAGCGGCGATCGCCACCATCAGATCCCCCTCCCCTGTCGATAACCAATCTCTCAATTCCCAGGCCAACAAGACCGATAGCGCCTCATGTCGCATCAGTTGTGGATTGTCCATTGGTTTCTTGAACCCGCGAACCACCGCTTGAAAATGGTCATTGGCCTTACCCAAGTCATGAAGAAACGCCGCCAGCCGCGCCGTAGCCCGCAAGGTTGCAAAATCCTGAGATAGCCCAAACTGCTTGATTAATCCATTGCCCAATTCATCAAGTAAGGTCGTCACTGCTTCCACAACAGCCGCCGTATGTCCAGTCAGGGTATAGGCCCCTCTCCACGGCGTTTCCTTGGATTTTGCTAATAGCAGTTTGGCAAGTCTCCATCATGATCGCTGGGAATAAACGCCTTGCCTTTGATGTTTAGGCGTTCCAATCCCTTCTGGCATGACTCTAGAAAATATCGCGGTACATCCGCATGATCGATGGCTTCTAGCTTAAACGTCACCAGCCTAGATGCCAACGTATCACTGGCTGCGGGCAATGTGATTCTCGGTTGAACCAAGCGAATCAGATGACCTCGAATATCCAAAACCTGATTTTGAAAAAAACGGTACCAAAGCTGCATTTGGTCTGATGGGCATCGCAACCTAAAGCGAGAGCTGCGGTTGAGATAAATCATGCCTCCTCGATCCGGTATGCCAGAAATAGTGCATAGCCGCACCTCAGCAGGTAAATCTTTGGAGAATGCCTCTTCGGCAGAGCCTTGCAGCACCTGTTTTAGGGCTGAGTACAGAGCATACCCATGATCCGCAGGCAACGTTTTGCCAACCAGTGCAAACCGAATTTCCACAAAGTTCACTGCTTATTTCTCCTGAAGGCCATGGCTTATGGGGCTACTCTAAGAATGATCCTTGTTAACTCAGGACTGACTTGCGCCTCCCATGGTATGAATTTTAAGGAAATTTGTTCCTTGGGGAGTTTGGGCAGGGAGACCCGCCATGATCAAAATTTTCTCCCCTGTGGCGGCTATGCCACGTTCTTGGAGTTGGGCTTCGGCAGTGGCAATCATGCCTTCAAAGGTCAGGGGCAAGGTGTCAAGCAAAATCGGTTTGACCCCCCAGAGTAAGTTCATCCAGTGATAGACCCGTGGGCGATCAGTAAAGGCTACAATAATGCACTTAACGCGCTCACCAGAAGCAATTGTGGCGGTGTATCCGGTTTCCGTAAAGCAGGCGATCGCCTTCAACTCCAAAATATTATCAATCGTAGATAGCGCCTCACCTAGGGCATGGGTTTCATCATTGCGGTAGGCGGGCATATTTTCAAAATTTAACTGAGGTTCCACATCCGCAGCAATGCGCGCTAGCATCTGGACGGCGCGCACCGGAAACGCTCCCACGGCCGACTCCCCTGAGAGCATCACTGCATCGGTACCATCCAAAATGGCATTGGCAACATCACTGACTTCGGCACGGGTCGGACGGGGGTTGTGGATCATACTCTCCAGCATTTGCGTGGCAGTAATGACGGGAATAGAGCGGTAGTTACACTCACGGATAATTTGTTTTTGCAGCAGCGGTACTTTTTCCACCCGCATTTCCACCCCCAGATCACCGCGAGCCACCATAATGGCATCGGCAACCCCCAAAATCGCCGTTAGGTTTTCTACGGCTTGAGGCTTTTCAATTTTAGCCAAGATGGGCATATCACTGGCACCATGAGCCGCCAAGAATTCCCGCAATTCCCACAAATCTTCTGCACGGCGCACAAAACTAAGGGAAATAATATCTACCCCTTGGGCAATACCAAAGAGAATATCCTGCCGATCTTTTTCCGTTAGGGATGGTAACCGCAGGTTTAAGTCGGGTAAATTGACCCCTTTGCGACTTTTGAGGGTACCGCCCTGCACCACCCGACAGGTTACTACCTTTTCGGCAACGGCTTCCACCACTAATTCCATTAACCCATCATCGAGCAGCACCTGCATTCCGGGCTGAGCTTCTTCAGCAAGGTAGGGGTAGTCAATCCCAATGCCGCTGGTGCTCTCCGTTGCTTCTGCTAAGGGCAATAAATTAACCTGCGCCCCTTCCACCAGTTCAACAGAGCCGGATGGTAGCTGTCCGACCCGAATTTTGGGGCCTTGCAGATCTTGGAGCAGCGTTAGGGGGGTTGCCTGCTCATTCGCCACCTGCCGCAGTAGGGTAATAGTTTCGGCATGATCGCGATAATCGCCATGGGAGAAGTTTAGCCGCGCTACACTCATCCCCGCCGCGAGCAGTTGCGCGATGATGTCGCGGGAGCGGCTGGCAGGTCCGATGGTGGCGACAATTTTTGTCCGACGAAAGGAGAAGGTCATGGAAGCAACCTGCAAAACTTACTACTCACTATAGGGGGAGACCTTTAGCCCGCAGGGTAACCTAGACTGCACCTTGCCTTAAATTTTTGCTAAACATCCTCGACCAGATTTTGGCGTTGCTGAATAGACGTATAACTTTCGGGTTTGAGTCTTTCGCCGCCCTCACCCTAGCCCTCTCCCAACGGAGAGGGAATAAGACTCTTAGCTCCCTTCTCCCCAAGGAGAAGGGTTGGGGATGAGGGAATTCATAGCCACAGTCAGTAACACCCAGATTTTCAACAGCCGCAGCCTCTCTTAACTGTGGTAATTTGAGCTCATCTTCACTGAGTCATCTATCGCAACACATGGTTGGCTATCTAATTTCCTTGGGTATCTTTACCGCAACCTTTGCCCTCTTTAGTTTGGGCTTAAATTTACAGTGGGGCTACACAGGGCTGATTAACTTTGGCCATGTGGGGTTTTTGGCCTTAGGCTCCTACACCACGATTTTGCTGGGGATTGCTGGGGTGCCGATGCTCTTTGCGGTTCTAGCAGGTGTGATTCTGGCAATGGGGCTGGGGTTTGTGATGGGGATTGCTACCCTGCGCCTACGGGAGGACTATTTGGCCATTGTCACAATTGGGATGGCGGAAATTGTCCGTCTGGTTGCCCTGAATGAAGATTGGCTGACCCGGGGTGGGCGGGGGGTCTATGGCTTTCCGTTACCTTTGGCACAGTTTGATCCGAATCTGCCGACTAAGCTGGGGATGATTGCCATTTTCTGGGGGGTAGTGGTGGCCGCAGCAGCGCAGTGGTGGCAGTGGTTAGAGCGCCAGTACAGTCGGGGGCGATCGCTCCCCCCTTGGGGACTGCCTGCCTACGCTGCTCTACTGGTTGCGGGGTCTGTGGGGTTGTGGCTGACCCTTGAACCACTGAGTTTAGGGCGTGGCCTTGCTATAGCACCGTTGGTGGTCACCCTGATCACCCTTGGCGGGGCGATCGCGCTGTTGGGTGGTCAATGGCGTGGGGTTCCAATCGTGCCCATAGGCTTAACTACCTTAGCGGCAGCGCTGGTGGGACTGGTGGTGCAAGCCTTAACCCTTGGCCTGTGGGATTTTAGCTATCGGGCTGGCCTGCTGTGGTTGTTAGTGTTGGTGCTAGCGATTGTGGTGTGGCAATTGGAGCGCTGGATCCATTCTCCGTGGGGACGAGTGCTCAAAGCCATTCGTGAAGATGAAGAGGTGGCCAAGGCGCTGGGTAAAAACGTGTTTGCGTATAAAATGCAGTCCTTGATGCTGGGAGGGGCGATCGCGGCAGTAGCGGGGTCATTTTATGCGTGGCAACTGACCTTTGTGAACCCCGATGGCTTTGTTTCCCTCATTACTTTTCAGGCATGGACTATTGTGGTGCTCGGCGGTGCTGGCAATAATATGGGTACCCTCTTAGGTGCCACTCTGTTTTGGGCCTATACTGCCTTAACACGCTTTATTCCCCTAGATGGGGGTCGCCTCGAAGCCTTGCGGATGATGCTCATTGGTGTGCTCTTGATCCTCTTGATGATGTGGCGACCACAGGGTATTTTGGGCAAAAAGGAGGAACTCAGCCTTGGTCGATGAACCATCCATTGCACCTGTTTCCAGTGGAGTCACTCAGTCACCTGACCCCAACCTGCTGGTGGCAACGGGATTGTGCAAGTGCTTTGGAGGCATTCATGCCGTCGATCATGCCGAAATTTCAGTGGCTCGCAATAGTATCACGGGTCTGATTGGTCCCAACGGCGCAGGCAAAACAACCCTCTTTAACCTGCTTTGCAATTTTATTCCCCCCGATCAAGGCCGGGTGATCTTTGACGGTGAACCCATTAGCCATTTACCCCCCCACCAAGTGGCGCTGCAGGGGCTACTGCGCACCTTTCAGGTACCGCGGGTACTGTCCCGGCTGTCGGTTCTAGAAAATATGCTCTTGGCGGCTCCCCGGCAAACCGGTGAACAATTCTGGAATAGTTGGCTCAAGCCCCTGCGCATTCGCCAAGAAGAACAAGAGTTACGGCAGCGTGCTTGGCATCTTTTAGAGTCTGTTGGACTAGCGGCTAAAGCCAATGACTATGCCGGTGCCCTTTCCGGTGGTCAGCGCAAACTCTTGGAAATGGCACGGGTGATGATGCATCGCCCGCGGCTTGTTCTGTTGGACGAGCCAGCGGCTGGTGTTAACCCTACCCTCATTAATCAAATCTGCGAGTATATTCTTCAGTGGAATCAACAGGATGGTGTCACCTTCCTGATTATTGAGCACAATATGGATGTCATAATGTCTTTGTGTCATCACATCTGGGTATTGGCAGAAGGTAAAAACCTTGCGGATGGCTCTCCCAGTGAGATTCAAACGAATCCTGATGTCTTGACAGCGTACCTAGGACAGTAAACTTCCCCGCCCTAGAAGGGTGAGGCTTTCTGTAGCCCTCCAGCTATCTCGCAAGCTAGCCAGGAGCCTCCAGGCAGCGTTACGGACTGCCCCAAAAGCGCAATATTGATTGCGCCATTTAGGTCTGCATCACCAATCCATCCGCAATGCCCACACTTGAACTTTTTTTCAGTTCTCAGCCCAATATGCAAGCAACAATGGCAGGTTTGACTGGTATAGGCGGGTGGTACAGCAACCACCTCAACTCCTTCCTTGATACCCTTGTATTCCAAGAATTGTCGCAACTGATAGAACGCCCAACTGTTAGACCGTCTCCGCTCGGTCGTGTTTCTCGGTTGCTGGTTGATTCTATCTCGAATGCCTGTCAAATCCTCGATAGCAACAATGGCATGGAGGTGTTTTGCTTCACGAATGATGGATGCACTGATGGAATGATTGAGCCATCGCTGAAAACGTCTCTCCCTCCCCGACAGCCGTTGCAGGATTTGTCGGCATCTACGCCGACTCGACCGT
>NZ_JAKLTU010000004.1:0-82609 GCF_022570815.1 Synechococcus sp. PCC 6716 | reverse complement strand
GGACTTGGTATGCCAATGTAACATGCTATACGAAAACTGAGATATGTAGCTACTTCTAACTGATCTACTAAACCTACCTGGAATTGAGGTTGAAGATTATACCGATGTTGCGGGAGAATTGATTCTTATAGTGGAAGCAAAGACAACCGAGGCGATTTGCACACGTTGCCAACAAAAAAGTTGTCATTTACACCAGAATCATTGGCATCTAGTGCGAGATTTAAGCATCAGTGGACGAACCGTATTTCTTAAGATCAATCGTCGCCAGTTTAAGTGTCGAACTTGTGGTAAGCCATTCAGTGAAACGCTCGATTTCATCGGCAATCGTCGCAAGCAAACGGATCGATTTGCTCAGTCAATCGTGCAACAGGTTTTGCACAGCAACATTCATAATGTTGCAATTTCAAATGGTCTCACTGATGAAGAAGTATGGTCAATAGTACAGTATGTCAGTCAAAAAACTCCACGTCGATGTGAGTTCAGTAAAACGATTAGGTATAGATGAGATTTCCTTAGGTAAAGGACAAGGAGATTACATAGTCGTCTTGGTCGATTTAGAGCGGTGAATTCCCCTTGCCCCTTCTCGCAAGCAGGAAGATGTGAGGCAAGTGCTTGAGGCATGGGGAGCAGCAGTACTCAATCAGATTATTGAGGTGAGCATTGACCTATCTGGAAACTATAAAAGTTTGGTTCATAAACTTCTACCTAATGCTACGGTGGTTGCCGACCGATTTCATGTTATAAAAATTGTGAATCAGGAATTGGATAAGGCTCGACAAAGTATTTGTAAAGCGAATGAGCAGACGGTAAATGAAGTCCAGAAAGCCCGGATTGCAGCCGCGCTCAAACAAAGTAAATATGCGTTACTCAAGCCGGAGGAAAATCTAACTCAGAAGCAAAAAGCAAAACTAGAAGAAATTCGAGAAGTAGTGCCAAGTCTGGCTCGAATGCATCAGGAGAAGGAATCGTTTAGAGCCATCTTTGAGCCAGCAAAAGATTGGAAAGATGGAACCTTTCAATTGCTCGATTGGTTAGCTCAAGCTCAGGATTCTTTTCAAGAGAGCGTAAGAACAATTTGTCGGTGGTTTGGTGAAGTCACTGCCTATTTTGATAATCACACAAATAGTGGTGTTGTCGAAGGTATTAACAATAAATTGAAGCTGATCAAGCGGTCAGGTTATGGGTTCAGGAACTTTGACAATTTTCAGTTACGTTGCTTAATTTGCTGGCATTTAGCTATTGATTAAGCATAACTCGGACGATAGAGCCAGATCTTTACGATAAAACAGTTGATCCAGTTGAAGTGCGGCGGCGGGTTGGCATGGTGTTTCAAAAGCCGAACCCATTCCCGAAATCTATCTACGATAATGTGGTTTTTGGCGCACGGGTCAATAAGTATAAAGGAGACCTAGACGAGCTTGTAGAAACGTCTCTGCGCCAAGCGGCGTTGTGGGATGAAGTCAAGGACAAACTCAAGGAAAGTGGTCTATCGCTCTCCGGCGGGCAACAACAGCGGCTGTGTATTGCCCGGACGATCGCCACCCGCCCAGAGGTAATTCTCATGGATGAACCTTGCTCTGCGCTTGACCCCATCTCCACCCTCAAAGTAGAGGAGCTGATTCACGAACTAAAGCAGAACTATACCATTGTGATTGTTACCCACAATATGCAGCAGGCAACTCGGGTGAGCGATCGCACCGCCTTTTTCAATGCTGAGGCCACTGCTAAGGGGAATCGAGTAGGCTACCTTGTGGAGTGTGATGCTACCAGCGTCATCTTTAACAGTCCGAAAGAGCAAGCAACGATGGACTATGTGAGTGGGCGCTTTGGTTGATGTGCAACCAACTGCACAAGAATGCTGCGCCAAGCGTGCTATAGTAATAAGTCCGAGGGCGAGTGGCGAAATGGTAGACGCACTACACTCAAAATGTAGCGGGGTTTCCCCATGTCAGTTCGAGTCTGACCTCGCCCATACAGTTTATATGCTTTGCTGCTTAACCACTCCCTCTGCGGCAGCCTGATCTAGGAACCATGTACACTGTCCCTCGATCAGCATAGCTGGATAGGTGTGCGGGTCACCAGTGCGGCTAAGGATGTGACGAAGGGCGGTTTGTTTATTCGCTCCAGTCACCAGAAAGAGGATGTACCGCGCTTGGTTAATAAACGGTACGGTCAAGGTTAGGCGCGGTTGCCCATCCTTATCCCCCACGGTAACAAGGCGATCGCGTACCTGCAACGCGGCAGTGTGTGGAAACAAGGAAGCCGTATGGCCATCCGGCCCCATCCCTAAAAGGATGAGATCTAACGAGGGAATGGTGCCCGTTGCAGGAGCCAACACCTGCTGTAAGGTTGCTTCATAGCGGTCAGCCGCCACGGCTGGGTCTGGCTCATCCGTTGGCATCGGGTGAATATTTGCGGTTGGAATGTCAATGTGCTTAAGCCACGTGGCCATGGCCATACCCGCATTACTGTCGGGGTGATCGTGGGGGACGTAGCGTTCATCGCCCCAAAAGATTTGCCATTGCGCCCAAGGGGTGTTCGCCTTGGCCAATCCTTCATACAGGGGTTTGGGGGTGTTACCTCCCGCTAGGGCAATTGTGAAGCACCCCCGCTTGCTAATTGCTGCTGCCGCCTGCTCAAGAACAGTATCAATTGCAGCAGCAGTGAGTGCCTGTAAGGTGGGGAAGATCTGAATGCGTGGTGTGTTCATAAACCATGGGGGGACTAGGGTAAATCGGGGCGGATAACGCCATCCTCAGCAGTACCAAGGACGGGACTAGAGAAGGGATCGGCATTGCCCTGCCAGTTAAACCCATTGATGCGGAAGAGAATGGCGGCAATTTGGCGATCGAGGTTATAGCGTACCACCACCCCATAGGTGCGGCGACTATACTCCACTAGAATATTCGTATTAAAGACAGCACCGGTATCAACGTTAATTTGCATTTGTGCCCCTGCTCGCACCGGCCCGTATAGTTGTTGCAACAGACCCACATTGACAACGCTAAAGTCAGCAATCCGATCAAACAGGTAGGGGGACGACTGATCATTAAAGGTCTGGGTAAACCCCAGATCAAAGCTAGTGTAGTCAAACCAGTTGCGAGACAAGTGGCCAAACTGTCCCCGAAACCCGGCGCCCGTGATCAGGGCGGGCTGGGTACTGCCGTTGGTATAGTAGTTGGCCACGCCACCAACGTTTGTGTAGAACTGCAAAAAGGGCTGTACAGGGCGAGGGGTGTAGCGCAATCCTTCGGTTTGGGTGGGGGGCAATGGCGTCCCCTGCCAGAGGGGGGTAACCCAATTCAGGTTAGCTCCTGCTTGCAGCCGACCGAGGGTGGGTTCTGGGGGTAAGGAGGCCAAATCACTGGCGGCAGTGACATACTGGCCACCAAGAAGATAGCTGAGGGTGAGACCATGGCCCAAGGGAATGCCGGGGGAAGTAAACGTGCCGCCAAAACTACTTTTGAGTTCCTGCTCGCCCAAGGAGCCATTGAAAATGCGTTGGCGATAAATCGCCGAAACATTAAAAAGATTTTGGCTGTTGATGCTGTGGCGTAGTTGGGCGATCGCTCGCGAGGTGCGAGGCCAGTCAGCAGGGTCTAGGGTCGTTAAAAACCCATAGCCACGGATACGGGTTTGGGGACTAAACCGATGGCTGAGTTCCATGGCCGCTCCATAGCTATTGGCACGGGTAAGGGCAAAATTATTACTGAGAATGCGCTGCAGATAGATAGAGGGCAACAGCGTCAGCGTGGTGTTGCGGGTATTAATGGCGGCGTAACGGTAGATTAAGAACMCCCCGCCGCGATCCTGCTCATCATAGCCAAATTCTAGGGGTAAAATTTCGTAGGGACGGCCAACCACAAATTGTCGTAGGACAATGGGTAAGGCCACTCGCTGATCAAACACCACCCGTCCTCGTCGTAGGGTTAAGAGTGTTTCGTCGGGGTTGATGGGTTGTGCGGTGGCCTCCTGTGCCCGCACTTCTAATTCTGGTGGACTAAAGGGATCGTTAGTAACGCGGAGATTCGTGGCGTACCAACGGCGACCATCAAATTCCAGCCGATCGGCTTCAAAGCGCAACCGATCTAGCGCATCGGTGACCTCTGCTTGGAGAGTCCGTCGTTCACTGTCACTAAACCCAGGCAAGTTGGATGGGTCAGCGCTGCGGCTGATGTCTAAATCTTGATTGACGCGGGCGGCATTGACAACGCCACTGGCATTAGTTATCAGCCCTTGATCAAGTTGCAAATTATACTCGAGGCGATCGCCCCGCAGCACCTGATCGCCCCGCGTAATTGTGACATTACCTTCCGCCACTAAAATTTGCGACGTCAGGTCGGTTTGAATACGATCGGCACTTAGCTCGGCTTGCCGAAAACGCAATAAAACATTGCCAATGGCACTAAAGAGACGACGCAGCAGATCAAATTCTTGGCGATCGGCGGTAACCTCAAGGGGTTGATCTCGGACAACGGCAGTATCTGCATCAGCCTCGGCTAAACGTAATGGCGCAGTGAAATCCGCAGTTGGGTTGACCGTTGGTGGAACGGAGACGCTCAGGTCTGGAACAACCGGCACCCCGAGCAGATCTGCTTGAGCTACCCCAGTGACCTCCGTAATATCCGCCGGTTGATTGAGTAACGGGGGGGGAAGACTTGCAAATACTGGCAGCCAAAACAAGGGTCAAGATTCCTCATGGTTACTGCCTTGATACGTTACCCGATGTTCCCCCCCTTTGGCGAGGGTTACTCTAGATCTTTGCGTTTGGGATTACGGGCGGGATCCCCAGACAGGAAGCCAAAGACAAAGAGCAAGATAAAGAACGTGACCACGATATAAACAGTGATTTTGAGGGTTTCCATGGCGTAGATATTTCTCGAAGCGTCAACTTTTGATCATACGGGATTGCGGAACCGCTTTTGCACAAACCCCCTGAAGCGGCGCCAGTTCGCTTTCACAACGTTCCTCTGGGCAATCCTGTGCAACACAATGAGACTTAAAAAGGCGTAGGCAAGCCAAAAATTTCGTAACAAAGCGCTTCGCTACTGGATGGACGGGCAAGGCAAACGCACGGCTGACCTCAACAAATACTGCCGAGTTTTAGCCAAAGAGTATCCTTGGGCGAAAACACTCAACTCGCTGGCACGACAAGCGATGGCGGAACGAGCGTGGTCAGCGATTTCTCGGTTCTATAACAACTGCAAGCAAAAAGTTAAGGGCAAAAAGAGATTCCCGCGCTTTAAGCGCCTACAAACTCGTGACTCGGTGGAGTACAAAACCAGCGGTTGGCGAAATCCATTTAACGATGTCGTGGCGTATGAGGACGTGCAAATCAGAAACGTGATGAAGACCCATCAGGTAACCAAGTCGATCGTTCGTTGATGCAGCGTGGTATCAATTCCGCCAGTGGCTGGACTATTTCGGAACCGTATTTGGGGTGGTAACTGTCGCTGTCCCATCTCAGTATAGGAGAGTGTAGTGTGCAGATCAAGATCAAACCATCTTGAGCGAGACCCACTTTATCCAACGCTATAGCCCAATTTTCTACATCAATCAGCATTAGCTATCCCATGCCATTTACCTGCATGACCACCACCTCAAACCAAATGGAGGGTATTCCCTGTCTCAGAAATTTGCGCATTCCAGTCGCCACCATCGTCGGCATGGTTGCCGATGGCATGACCGCCGCCGAAATTCTAGGTGCCTACCCTGATCTTGAGCCGGAGGATATCCAAGAAGCTTTGAGATACGCAGCCGAATCCGCTCGGGAACGAGAATTACCCCGACGCACCCCATGAAGGTTTTGTCAATCTTGGAATTGCTGCGTATAGAGACGGGCGTGACACTCCCCGCCGTGGAACGGCGAGGCTTCTCTGAGTTAGGCTAGAGCAAAACCAATCTGCTCTAACTTGACCTTAGAAGGGGCTGCCACAGCCCCTCTACACACTCCACTCAACTCGATATTGAGCTTTGTGCTTACCTTTCTCATGATGTTGCAGGCTCCATTACAGTCTGCATTGATGAGCCATCCTTGAGCAGTTCGGTACAGACCTCTAAGAATTCGTTTTCCTGATGCCTTCCACCCTTCAGGTTTTTCACCGAACGTAGGCAAGAAGTCATTATCGAAAAACGAGGCTTGAGACGTATACGATTCTTCGGTTTCGACTAATCGAATCCCGAAAATTAAACAAAGCTGCTTAATTCGTCCAAACAGCTTGTAGTGCGGAATTTGCACGAACTCCTGATTCGTTTTTGCACCCAAATTGATTTCATCTTTCTGCCCGTTGTTTCGACCGTAGATGATCGTATCGATGTCGTTTTCCAAGCAGAAGTTGACGACCCACCGTGCTGTTTTGTTGATGTAGTCTCGCACGTAGCAATTTCGCTTATGGGTATTAAGTTGGATTCGCTTCGAGGTCGCGCCCTTCATGGATGGCTTGCCATGAGTCAGAATCGATTTGAATTTGGCAACCTGCTTATTGAACCATTGGTTTCGAGATTTCAACCCTCTACCATCCAGCACAAAGGCAAGTCCAGTATTTGTCACGCCGGTCAAGAGGTTATTCAGTCCTGGGTCAAGCGCTAAAACGTTCTCAGGACACAATTTGCAGCATTGAGCAGTCTTGTCCATCGTGAAGTGAACATACTCAACAACCCACTGCCCATTCGTCGGAATGAATCGCAGTTCTCGGATCTGCACATCCTTTAATCGTTCTGGTAGCGGGATGTAGAACGCATCTCTTCCAAATGCAGCTTTTCCACCGTTGCCCAAAGGAACTCGAATCAAGCCTTTCTCTACTTTCAGGGATTGCCCCGTGAATACGACTTGATACAACCCACCTTTGGTGCGGTATCGCGGCAATTTTGGTTCATGGTCGAACTGCCCCAGTTTGAACAGTTTTGAGAGTGATTTGAAGCTTTTGAACGCCTCATTCACAGATTTCAACACTTGCTGTGCAGCCTGAGAATGTAACAGCTTCCGGTTTTCACTCTCCTTCAGTTTTGCGTAGAGGTTGACATACTTCAGAACCTTGAACGGTTTCCGTCCTTGTTCAAAGAAGTATTGCCGAGACTCATACACGCCTTGGTTGTAGAGATTGTTGGCAAGACGCGCTAACTCAGTAAGCAACTGAGCAAGCTGCTTGTCAGGTTGAAAACTATCTTTTTGGACGGCTAAAAACATCATTGGGTTAAGATGGCATGCAGTTATTATAGATGCCGATTTACGTGAATAGCAACCGTATGAGAGAAGATGGCATACAGCTAAAATCGACTCGTCATTGCACGTATCAGTCAGGACATCACTTTGTCTGGAGAAGAATGTCAAGACTGATTCTGCCTACTGCCGTAGGCGCGGGAACCGTTCTGTATCCCCGTCGGGAACGAGCGAGGTTTTATCCGGTTCCCGAACCCTCCGGTTTCTATAAGCCCAATGAACCTCAGTCTTCCATGGCCATCAACATCCTCAATCACAATCATAGGCACAGGACTTACCACACCAACCACCCATAGGTTAGCATCAGGGTCATGGCGGTCAGTGGTAACCCAAACCGCAGATGTTGCCAAAAAGAAAGACGACAGCCTGCGGTAGTTGCCGCCTCAACCGTAATAAGATTGGCCACCGCTCCGAACAGCGTCAGATTACCGGCTAGGGTAGATCCCGCCGCCAGTAGCAGCCAGCTTTGGGTCGCGTCCGGTGGGATTCCCCCCTGCAAAAGCAGCACTGCTGGCACATTAGAAATCAAATTTGAGACAATCACCGTCACCACCAGCAGCCCCGCCGGATGGGTAATCCAAGGCGTTAACCCCGCTAATAGATCCAATTCTTGTACACAGCGGGTGAGGATAAACAAGCCGGAAAACATCACTAGTAAGGACCAGTCCACCTGTTGCAACACGCGTTGGGGTTTAATGCGTCGGGTGACGAGTAAGGCAGCAGCGGCTAAAAAAGCCGACTCTGCTAGGGGTAAGCCGATGATAAAGGCAGTCAGTAATAAACCTGTGACAATTAGGGTTTTGATCAACACGGGTCGATAGGTGCGCAAGCGTGGCAGCGAAGGCGGTGGACAGGGCTGGAGCGATCGCACCTCTGGATAGAGCAACCACAGCAGCCCAACCTGTAACCCTAGGCCAAGAATGGCTACCGGCGCTAAGGCTAGGGCAAACTCATTGTAGGGAATGCCCGAAAATGACCCCACCAGAATATTTTGTGGATTGCCGCTGAGGGTTGCGACTGAACCGATATTGGTGGCACCGGCGATCGCCAACAGGTAGGGTACAGGGTTTAATTTCAGCGATCGCGTCAACTGCACCGTCAGCGGTGTACTCACTAACGCCAAGGTGTCATTTAAGAAAAACGCCGACAACACCCCCGTCCCCACCGTTAACAATCCCAGTAAGCCCAACGGACTCCGGGTAAACCGTAGCACGTACAACAACGCCAGATTAAAAAAACCGGCATAGGATAGGTAGGCATTCACCACCATCATACTGAGCAAAAACACGATGGTATTTGCATCAATCGCCTGCCACGCCTCATCTAGGGTGAGGGTACCTAGGCCAATTAGAACCGCTGCACTGACCAGAGCAATAGTGGCACGATTCATTTGCCAGCCAGGGATAGAGCCAACCCCAAATGCTAGGTAACTCACTCCTAAAACTGTCGATTGAATCCAACTGGACGTGTGTATCATGGCCTACTTCAGGGTTGATTAAGGGTTTGACATCCTCCCCGTCCTGAGCGCAGCGAAGGAAGAGGATTCCATCGTCGCCGATGAAGGTTCCTGCTGCAACGAGGTGACGTGCTCAACCTCTGTCTCCAGAAAAATGTTGATAGCTGCGTTGGATTCTCTGTCCAGAACAGTTCCGCACTGGCACAAATGAGGACGAGTGCTGAGGGACATCTTAACCAAATGGCCGCAACACGAGCATGTCTGGGAGCTGTACTGAGATGGGACAGCGACAGTTACTACCCCAAATACGGTCCCGAAATAGTCCAGCCACTGGCGGAATTGATACCACGCTGCATCAACAATCGACTTGGCTACCTGATGGGTCTTCACCACGTTTCTGATTTGCACGTCCTCATACGCCACGACATCGTTGACATCGTTAAATAAATTTCGCCAACTGCTGGTTTTGCACTCCACCGAGGCACGAGTTTGGGCATCCCGTTTTGCCCTTAACTTTTTGCTTGCAGTTGTTATCGAAGCGAGAAATCGCTGACCACGCTCATTCTGCCAGCGAGTTGAGTTTTTTCGCCCAAGGATACTCTTTGGCTAAAACTCGGCAGTATTTGTTGAGGTCAGCCGTGCGTTTGCCCTGCCCGTCCATCCAGTAGCGAAGCGCTTTGTTACGAACAAAAAGACCCGTCCGCAGCGCTTGATCGAGCCGCTCATACTGGTCTTTAGTTCCTTGCAACTTGGCGTCGCAGACGAGCATTTTATCTACCCAAATCTGGGATAAAAATCCAGTGGTCAAGGTCGCTACCCTCTGAACCAACTTCGGTTACAGTCATCAAAGACTGTGCTGGACGGTATTTTCTAATGATCTCCTTACCCGTCAGGAGATTGCTTAATGCAGTCAGCCTAGGATATCCCTATCCCTGTCCTTCACGACAGTGGAGGATGACAAGTGGTGAGGCACCCCCCACACAACGGTGGCCTGATCATAAATCACCATTCCGGGGCTGGCGCCCTTCGGTTTTTGCACATGTTTACGCAGGGTATAGACCACGGGAACTTGGGCGCTTTCCCGCGCTTGGCTGTGGTAAGCAGCAATATCCGCTGCCGCCTGAATATCTTTTTCACTAGGTAAGTCCCCAGCTTCAAGACGCAGAATCACATGGCTGCCCGGAATTTCTTGGCTGTGAAACCACCAGTCATAGGGACTGGCCACCCGTAACGTCAAGTCATCGTTCTGGCGATTATTGCGCCCCACAAAAACGGTATAGCCGCTGGGGGTAGTGTAGCGCAGGTACGGGCTAGGGGTTTGGGGTGGACGGTAGTAGGTGGGGCATTTGAGATAACCCTGCTGAATAAGTTCATCGCGAATTTCGTCTAGCAGATCAAGAGTGTGGGCGGCATCCAAGGTGGTCTGGACTTGATCAAGGTAGGCGAGTTCGGCCTGTGCTGCGGCTAACAGGGGGGTGAGGTGTTGCTGGGCACGTTTGAGTTTTTGGTGCTGTTTGTACAAGTCTTGGGCAGTTTGGATGGCAGTTTTTTCAGGAGATAGGGGGATGGTGATGGGGGTATTGGTCTCAAAGTCGGTGACGGTGAGCGACTGCATTCCAGGCTGCCATAGGTAACCATAGGCGATGAGGAGATCGGCTACATAGCGGTGGCGATCGCCCTCGGTAGCCTCGGCTAAACGACGCTGAAACTCCTGAACCTTGGCTAATACTTTTTGACGATGCTGCTGCACAGTCTGGCGCAGTTGCTGCTGTAACTGTTGGGTCTCTTGCTGGGCAAGGGCTTGACCATAGTAGGTGGCTAACAGCTCATGGAGTGGCACGGCATGAGCCACCGTCTGGTTGAGGGCAGGGGTGACCCGATAGCCCCGAGGGGTTACCTGAGGCACAAAGCGCTGCTGCTGCAAACACTCTAGCCAATGCTGCCAGTGCTCAAAGAGATGATGCCACTGTTGAGCGGTTAACTCATGGGTGTGTAGGGTATGGTGTATGCCCGCATCCTCAAGTAGATGTTGAACAAGGGCAGGACTGAGGCCGCGGTAGGCCTTTAGGAGTTGTTGCCGTACCGCTCCCGGAATGAGACTAACTTGGCTTTGCCAGTGCTCAAAGGAATCCTCAACCGTGGGGATAGCGGCTGTCAGCGGCGGCGGCGGGACGTAGGGGGCACCGGTGAGAATGGGGCGAAGACGAGATTGGTGAGCGCTGACTTGATGCGCCGCCGTAATAATCTCCCCAGCAGTGTTGACCAGAATCACATTGCTGTACTTGCCCATGATTTCCACATAAAGGTGCCACTGAATCGGGTCTTGGGGGCGTTGGGCAAACTGCAAATCCACAACCCGCTCCCAGTCATGGAGCAAGTCAATCTTCACTAAGGCCAAGCGGCTGAGTTGATGGTGCAGCTGCTGACTAAAGGTGAAGGTATCGGGTTGGCGAGGGGGTGGCGGTTCAAAGCAAATCCGCGCTGCTTGGGGATGCCAACTCAGTGTTAACCAGTACTGCTGCTTGAGAGTGCGCAGAGCAAGGGCAAGGGTGTGGCGATCGCGCTGATAAACCGTTTCTAGTCGTGCGGGTAACGTGCCCTGTAAACTAGTACAGATGGCACGCAGGGTAGTGAGATCAACAGGTTGCACAGCCAACACTCCAAAATACCAATGCTGCCGCTTTTCGTTGAGTTCCGACGTTCTTTAGGGGCGAACTACCGCTCATCATCGCTACGGGATAGATAAACGGCTTCCTTGTTAAATCCCGTTGAACCCATTGATAAGTGGTTCTCTGACCCCTCTTGAACCAACTTGTTACCTGGTGGATGGATGTTCCACCTGCTTGAGAAGCTGCCACAACCCTGAGCCGTAAATCTAATGAATGCCTTGGCATGGGCTGCTCTACCTTAATCTGTAAGCACTGCATTTCCTATATTAGCTTAATAGCCTTTAGTGGGTTACGAGGGGGTAGTACCCACCTTACAGTAGTTTCCGCAACGATATGGGACAATTCTTACAGAAACAATATTCTGAGATGTTGAAGAACTACTTTGCTCACTGCTGCTGTACCAGTTAGTGATGCAAACCGCTGTAAAAGTATCTTATTACACAATTTTCACCACCGTTTCGGAAGAACCAAGATGTACTCTGGCATGAGTCGCACTTTGTGGCTTCTTGTGGTGGCGTAACGGTTTCCGTACTGAAGCGATATAGTGAGAGCCAGACTGCACCTGACTCGTACCATAGGAGTTGGTTCATCTGCGGGGCATCGAACCCCTTGATGAACG
Organism: Synechococcus sp. PCC 6716; assembly: GCF_022570815.1. Taxonomy (NCBI): domain Bacteria; kingdom Bacillati; phylum Cyanobacteriota; class Cyanophyceae; order Synechococcales; family Synechococcaceae; genus Synechococcus; species Synechococcus sp. PCC 6716. The sequence goes on along the minus strand of NZ_JAKLTU010000004.1, from coordinate 70,646 downwards.
CGCTTTCATCCCGATGCTCACCTGACCCTTTGGGACGTGAGCTACAGGTAGAGCGCGGGGCGTCCCGCTTAGGTGGCTAAAACAGCGCCGCTCGATAGTGAGGTGCTCCCCTGTGAGTTGGCCAACACGGTGCCAAAATATAGGAAATTCTCAACAACATCACCTATATGGCTTTTTATGGCTTCGCCAATCCTTGAACTTCAGGCCGCTGATGGTACGACGCAACAGATTCAACTGGGGAGCGATCGCCTCGTTATCGGCACCGATCCCCAAAACCACGTCATCCTTGTGGGGGAAGGGATCTCCCGCCACCATGCAGCTATTCTCCCCAGCGACGGGGGATACACTATTGCCGACTTGGGCAGTGTCAGCGGCACCGTTGTCAATGGGGTAAAGCTGCGTCCCCGCACGCCGGTGGTACTCAAGGAGGGCGATCGCATCCAAATTGGCAACTTCCAGATCATCTTTTCCCCGGCGGCCGTGGCCACCACCGCGCTACCGGGCACGGTGGTGATGGGGGCACCCAGCACGCCAATTTTGCAAGTGGCAACCCCCCAGTGGCTGCAAGAGTTTCCCCTCCTCAAAGACGAACTGATTTTAGGGCGGGATCCACAAGCGGATATTGCCATTGACTATCATTTTGTTTCCTTTCACCATGCCAAGCTCGTGCGCAGCGGCGAGCACTACAAAATCACTGATCTAGGGAGTAAAAACGGCCTGCACTGGCGCGGTGCCACGGTGAGCGAGCACCTTCTGAGTCCGGGGGATGTGCTCCACATCGGTGAATCTCTGCGGCTGACCTATTTGCTCATGCCTGCCACCCAAGTGGTTGAGCATACGCGCCCCCTGCAACTGCGCGATCGCCAGACCATTCGTATTGGTCGAGATCCTGCCAACGATATGGTTTTAGATCATCSGGTGGTCTCGCGGTTCCATGCCCGCCTCTACCTAGAGGATGGCCAGTGGCACATTATGGATTTAGAGTCGGCCAATGGCACCTACGTTAACAATCGCCGCCTTGACCCCCGCAAACCCTACCCCTTGCCCACCGGCGCACTGATTCGCATTGGCCCCTATAGTTCGGTGTTTACGCCGGATGAAACCATTGTTCCCCACAACGACAGTGGCAACCTCCGCCTCGATGCCATTCACCTTAGTAAAACCACCCCCAAGGGAGCAAAGCTGTTGCAGGATATTTCCCTGTCGATTTTGCCCCGGGAGTTTGTGGCAATTGTCGGCGGTAGTGGGGCAGGCAAATCCACCCTTCTGGATGCCCTCAATGGCTTTCGCCCGGCTACTGGCGGCACCGTACTGGTGAATGGCAATGACCTGTACCGTTACTTTGGCACCTATCGCACCCAAATTGGCTATGTCCCTCAAGATGACATTATTCATTCCGAACTGACGGTGACCCAAGCCTTGGACTATGCGGCACGTCTGCGACTACCAGCGGACTTTACAGAAAAAGAGCGCCAAGAGCAGGTGCGTCGAGTGCTCTCAGAATTGGAGTTGACCGCCCGCCGACACGTGCTCGTCAAACAGTTGAGTGGGGGACAGCGCAAGCGGGTTTCCATTGGGGTTGAATTACTCACCCGCCCCAGCCTCTTTTTCCTTGATGAGGCCACCTCCGGCCTCGATCCGGGAACAGAAACTCAAATGATGCGCCTACTGCGGCAACTGGCTGACCAAGGGCGGACGATTTTACTGATTACCCATGCTACCAAGAATGTGATGCTCTGCGATTTGGTGGTGTTTTTGGCGCGGGGCGGACACCTTGCCTACTTTGGCCCACCGGATCAGGCGCTTAGTTACTTTGATGTGCAAGACTTTGACGAAATTTATCTAAAAATTGACAGCGAACCCAACCCCGAACTGTGGCAGCAACGGTATCGTCAGTCCCACCTCTATCAAACCTATGTGGCCGATCGCCAACGTCCCCTCAACATCGATACCGCTGCAACGCGGCAGATCCAGCAACAGCGGCAAGCACCCACGGTTCCTCAGGTGGCACCATGGCGACAGTGGTGGATTCTGACCCAGCGCAACTTAGCCATTGTGCGCCAGGATAAGGCGGCGCTGATTCTAATGCTATCCTTAGCCCCTCTGCTGGGTGCCTTGGATTTTGTCCTCTGGAAACCCACCATCTTGGATCCAGAGCAGGGGGATGCCGGGCAAGCCTTTACGATGGCGTTTGTCACTGTCCTGATTGCCGTAATGGTGGGCAGCTTGGCAACGATGCGCGAGATTGTCAAAGAAGTGGAAATCTATCGCCGCGAGCGGATGGTGGGGCTAGGGCTGTGGCCCTATATCCTTTCTAAACTTGCACCGGCTGTTGTGTTAGCCCTTTACCAAGCGGCGGTTTTTYTGGGGCTCAAGTTCATGGCAGTGCGCATGAGCCTGGGTTGGGGGGCGATCGCTGGCCTATACCTGACGTTATTCCTCTCCACCTTTGGCGGGATGGTGATGGGCTTGTTAGTCTCTGCCCTCTCGCCAACGCAAACGGTGGCTCCTTTACTCACTATTTTGTTTTTAGTGCCCCAGATTACCTTTGCGGGCGCCATTATTCCCCTGAAGGATTTGGGGGTGGTGGGCAATTTTCTCAGCGATGTCACCCTGACCCGCTGGAGCTATGCCAATGTGGTCTCCCTCATGGGGTTTGGCCGGGATGTAGCCGCTGATCACTGTTGGCAGGAACCTAAGGCGCAACGGGAGAAACTGAGTGCTGCTGTCTTAGAAACCTGCCCTTGCTTTGATGACAATCTCTTTAGTCGCTGTAATTTTCCGGGGGTGCGCAAAGAGTACCACCCTGCCGTTGATGAGCCGGAACCACCCCAGCCCCCCGAGCCGGGCGATGCGCCAGGGTTACCCAACTCGATCGTTGATTTTGACCAAGCCTATCGGGATCGGGTTGAAGCCTACAACCAGAAAGTGAAGGACTATCAGGCGGCTATGGATCGCTGGCAAGATCAGTTTGCTGAGTGGAAAGAAAATCGGGGGCGGGCGATCGCCAGTGGTGAAGCCCTGATTGATCGCTTTTGGAGCTTACAGAGGCAGACGTTTACGGCCAATGTTCTCGTCAATAACCTGCGCCTAGGCGGTATTATTGCCGTAATGCTGGGGTTGGTGGGGTGGTTTCAAAAACGCAAGGATATTCTGTGACGCAACGGCAACGACTCGGCTATTTAGGCCCAGTGGGTACCTACAGTGAAGAAGCGGCTCAGCGCTATGCCCAGTGGCAGCAGGGTGAGCCCATAGACTTGGTACCCTTCTCGACCATTGCTGGCTGCCTAGAGGCGCTGGCGATCGCCCAGTTGGATCTGGCGCTGGTGCCCAGTGAAAACTCCGTTGAGGGGAGTGTCAATAGTACGCTAGATTCCCTCTGGCGCTTAGATAAACTGCACATCCAGTACGCCTTTGACCTGCCCATTCTCCATGCCTTTGTGGCGCAGACCCCTCGGCTTGAGGAGATTCGTACTGTCTATTCCCACCCCCAAGCCCTAGGCCAATGTCAGCGCTGGCTGCAACACATGCTGCCCCATGCCCAGCAGTGTCCGGTCGCCTCTACCGCCGATGGCTTGCAGTACGTGGCGCAATCGGCTACCGTGGGGGCGATCGCCTCGGTTCGGGCGGCCCAATTGCATCAACTGCCCATTGTGGCTACCAACATTCAAGACCTAGCGGACAACTGCACCCGCTTTTGGGTGGTTAGCCGTCAACAGGGCAATGGCTGGCCGACCACCAGCAGCACCCACACCTCCATTGCCTTTAGCCTCAAGGCCAACCAACCGGGGGCACTGCTCAAGGTTCTGCAACTTTTTAGCGATCGCCAGATTAACCTCAGCCGCATTGAATCTCGCCCCAGTAAGCGCGCCCTCGGAGACTACCTGTTTTTTGTGGATCTTGAAGTCAATGGCCAACCTGCCATCGTCGCTGAGTGCCTAGAAGCCCTTACTGCGGTTACTGATGTACTTAAAATTTTTGGCAGTTACCAATTTTTACCGCTAGGAGTGTCCTGATTTCATGCAGATTGGTGTCCCTAAAGAACGCAAAGACCAAGAATTTCGTGTTGGTCTCACGCCGGCGGGGGTGCAAGCCCTACGAGAGCGCGGACATGAGGTTCGTATTGAAACGGGTGCTGGGGTGGGGTCTGGGTTTAGCGATGAGAGCTACCAAGCCGCTGGGGCAACGGTGGTGGAGACCGCTCAACAAGCATGGGATGCAGAGCTAGTCGTCAAGGTCAAGGAACCCCTGCCCTCTGAGTACCGCTACCTGAGATCTGGCCAATACCTGTTTACCTATCTACATTTAGCCGCCAGTCGCGAATTGACCGTGGCACTGGTGCAATCGGGGGTCACCGCCATTGCCTACGAAAGCGTTGAAGAAAATTATCACCATCAACGCAGTTTTCCGCTACTCACCCCCATGAGTATGATTGCTGGGCGCTTGGCGGTACAGTTTGGGGCACGGTTCCTAGAGCGTCCCCAGGGCGGGCGAGGAGTCTTACTCAGCGGCATTCCCGGTGTCTCCCCTGGACGGGTGGTGATTTTAGGGGGTGGCATTGTTGGTACCGAAGCGGCTCGGATGGCGATCGGGCTGGGGGCGCAGGTGAGCATTCTGGATATTAACCTAGAGCGGCTCAAGTATCTTGAAACCCTCTTTGGCGCACGGCTGGAGTACCTCTATAGCACCTCTCATCAAATTGCGGCCTTACTGCCCCACGCAGATCTAGTGATTGGTGCGGTGCTGGTGCCCGGTCAACGTCCGCCCTGTTTAGTGCCAAAGGCGCTCGTACAGACCATGCGCCCGGGAGCCGTGATTGTGGATGTGGCGGTGGATCAAGGGGGGTGCGTAGAAACCCTGCGCCCCACCACCCACTCTGACCCCACCTACACCGCCTTCGGGGTTGTCCACTACGGGGTGCCCAATATGCCCGGTGCCGTGCCGTGGACAGCCACCCAAGCACTGATGAACAGCACGCTGCCCTACATTCTCCGCTTGGCTGATCATGGCGATCGCGCCCTTGACCTGTCTCCTGCCTTAGCCAAGGGGCTAGCCATTCAGCACCATCGGTTAGTGCATCCCGATGTTCGGCAGGTGTTTCCTGACCTTTAACGTACTCCCGGGAGACCCTTGCTCGATAGGCTTTCAGGAAGCCAGCGCAGAGTGTTGACCACCATGGCCAAGGCAATTAGAATCTTCTATTGAAAATTATTGACATTTTTTCTCATCTATCTTAGATTGAATATCAGTGTTCTCCTCTCTGAGGAATCGGCAGGCGGGGTCAGTCGTTGAGACGACCCYTTTTTCTTTGAATTCTAAGCATACCCGCCAAGGGAAGGGATAAGTGCTGGCACTAAATTATTGCAATTCTTTTGCAATTTCCCCAAACAATAAATGTTGGATACAGTACCAGAGAACCGTATAGGGAGCGTGGAGGTAAGGTTCTTGACGAGCTTCCATCGCATGAATTTCCTCCCGCATCCAGCGCACCACTGCCGCACTGAGATAGGGCGCAATGGGATACTTGAGCGCCTTCATGAGGCTAAGTCCCTGATAAAAATCGACTGCATCCTTGATGGCCGTCGCCCTGGTTACGAAAGTTGAAAGGGTTTCGTGGGGTAAGGAATGCTCAGGAGCAATCCGCTGTAAGGCGGCCACTGCCATCAGTAAGGTATCCGTATCGTAGATCTGCTGCCGAATCAGCGTCTCTAGGGTTTGAATGGCTCTGGTGTGACCGGGGTGCACCACACCAAGTGCCCGGCACAGAGCAACCTGATGAGAGTGTACCGTTGCCCAGTCAAGGAAGCGCAGGAGGCGCGACTCCACCTCTGCTAGATGGGCATTGAGGCGCTGGAGGCAACGGCTAGCGGCAATCACATCTTCAAGGGAGGACGAGTGCCGTAGTATGGTCAGTGCTATCTCGGTTGCTTGCTGCGCCAAGGAATCTCCCGCCAAGCCCATAGTTGTTGCAGCAGCAAGGCGCAGGCCGTTTGGCTCTTGAGTGTTGTTTGCCAGTTGGCAGAGGAGTTTTGCTAAAGTACGCCCTTGGGTACTGTTCCAAGCAGTTTGCACCAGTGGCGGCGGCACTTGAACCAAGAACTGTTGTAGCTGTTCCACTAACCCCTGTCTTAGCTCGATGTCTGGCGTTTTTTGCAATAACCCCTGTTCAAACGTTTGCAATGCCTGCTGAAGATGAGCGTCGTTTGGTTGTTGCTGCATGATCAAGATGGCTGCTTGGGTGCGATGTAGCCCGTGCTCTTTAGTAGCTAGGTGTTGGAGGTAGGGGATAGCCCGCTGAGCCGCCACCTGCTCTAGGGTGGCCTCTGCATCGAGTTGCAAGGCGGCAAAGAAAAACCGTAACTGCGGGGACGTTTCAAACGAGCCAAAGGTACGCAGCACACCACAGGCCCAGTGAACAACATTTTGCAGGGACTGCTGATATTGCAGGGACTGGGCTGTTTGGTAGTTGAAATAACTGGTTTCTAGCCATGCAAACTCTTGCTGAGCAAGATCGAGCTGTAAGCGGCACCAAAATAGGAGATCTGGGAGCTGGTGCAGGGACGATGAGCTATCGGGGGAGATAGCAATAGTGGTACGGCTGCCCTGTTGGAGGTGTGCCCACGTCAGGGGGCGAGCTTGGGGATGGCGACAAATGAGGGGCAATGACGCTGTTCCGGGTAAGTGTTCCTCGATGTGCACGAGTTCCCGCAGTTGCGATCGCGCCTGTGCCACTGCCGTATAGAGATCGGCACCCCTTTGAAAATTGCTGAGAAAATACTGTAAAAATCGCTGCGCAACAAGATCGGGAATCACTTCCCGCATCCCAATGACGTGGGGAACCCCCAGTTGCACGAGTTGTTGGGCAATATCAATACTTTCACAGGAGTTAAAAATACCAAGCTGTAATCCCTGCTGGGCAGCATACTGAAGGGTGTCGCGGATCTGTTGAATCTCTAGGCGAGAGTCCACATCAATAGCGCCATTCCCGCTATGCCCCGCGTAGAACAGAATGTCCCATGGTTCCTGCCACAGGTGGACGAGGTCTCCTAGGCTGGGAGTCACTAAGGAGTGAAGCTCTACATTTGGCAGCGCCCGAAGGGCTGAGAAATCACCGCTGAGGTTCAGACCATGCTCTTTGCCAAAAATGGCTAGGATGCGAACTCTTGGATACTTGTGATGGGGGTTTTGCAAGGGTCGATAAAAGCGCGGCATGAACACCACTTCAAGCTCCAGATGATTGCGAATGCGAAACCACTCATGCCACGGATACCGCCATAGCTCAAGGGTGGGGGTTTGGACGAACAGGTGCCGGGATTCGCCAAAGGGATTAAACAGATAATTAGCCAAGCCAAAGCACGATGAACTGACATCCCCATGACTTGATAGATCATTGACGCGGGTCTCGTTGAGCCAGCGTTGCAGACGCTCGACAAAGATGTGGTATTTTGCTCTTACGTCTTGCAGCAAGTGGGGTAACGGACTAGAAATATTGGTAATTTGGTTCCCCACTGCACCCAAGCGGGTGGCTTTGGCACACTCCCTATAGGCACCCACCCATTCCTCGTAGGCTGTCTTCACTAACTGGAGGGGCTGGAAGACTACTGGAAACACGCCTTGGGCATCCAGTTGGCCTTCTAAACCCAAGAGTAATCGTCCTTCAAAGCTTTGGTCAGCTAGCGGTGGAGTGTCGAGTTCTATACAGACGTGCTGCATCATAGCAATCGGGGAGATGCTTGAGAACAGGAGGAGAATTGTTAAACAACAAAACTCTCTGTGATTCTAGCACCGCCATACTCAAGGATGATGCCAAAGGCTTCGCCGATGTCTCCCCAGAATTTGTACTGCACGACTTGATCTTCGGCACGGCTGGTTAAGCGGGCAAAGCGATCGCCCGTTTCGGTCATAATTTCTAAACTTAACCCCGCAGGAAGAAACGCATCGGCACTGAGGGGGGTGACCCGCACAAATAAGTGTGCTGAGGTGGCATCCCGTGGTAAAACCGCCATGGTCAGGGCAAGGGTGGTGCCATCTAGGGCAATGCCAAGATCAACTTTGCGCACTTTCCACGAGCCAGCGGTCGGGTCGGGGTCAGTGTGATCATGGAGTAATTCTGCGGCTTGCCAGCGGATATCTTCGCTCGGGGGATGCATGATCAATGATTTCAGTGCGGCTTTGCTTGCAGGATCGTTGAGGTTGGTTTTAATCTGTCGTAACTGTTGTTGGGCGGCGATCGCCTCGCGAGAGTCGGGGTCAATGCTGGGCAATTCAGCCGCGCGCACATGCCCCAATCGACGATCAAGGCTGGGGGGCAATATGTCTGTCAATTCCTGCCAAGTGGCTTGCAGGCAATCGCGGATTAGGTATTCTCGCGCCCGCAACCACAACCCCAACCGCTGCGGATGACATGCCAAGAAAAGGCTTAAACGGTGTTGTGGCTGGCTCAATAGCTGTGCCCACTGGTCAAGGGAGAGGACGAAGCGCGGTAAGACGATCTCACCGCTGGCGATCGCGTGGATGAGATCTGCCGAGACAAGTTCGGGGTCTGGCAAGGAAAGAGGTCGTGGTTCTTGCGCCGGCAGGGATAGCAGTAGAGCCACATCTTCAACCATTTGCTGGCGATCAATACGGTAGGTGCGCAGCAGTGGATCGTAAGTATCTTTGGCCACCTCACTGGCGTAGGCATAGCCCCAGAGGTTAATCTTGCTTAGCTCTTGATCGGTCAGCACCTGCACGCCAATAAAGTAATCGGGTCGCCATGCCGGAATATCGAGCCACTCCCGAGGAACGACCCATTCCTCTAGATCAGTGATGTCATCGGGCAGAATCACCACTCGCCCCATGGGGGTGTCTAGGGCGCTACCATTAACAAATTCCCAAAAGCAGGGCAATTCAATTTCATCAACGGGTACCTTGGGCTGTGCCTCAATCCCCATGGTGCGAAACCAGTTTCTGACGGCCACGTAGGCGAGTGCATTGAGGTAAACCCGACCGCGACAGTGTGCTCGTGCTGCGTTCTTGATGCGGTTAATCCACTGGCGATCGCTGGCAGCTAGGGCACCTATGTCGATGTGTTCTATCAGAGGTACCTCTGGCAAAAAGGGAAATGAAGCAGAGCGCAGTATCATGGTCATTACCTAAATGAATACTCAAGTCCTACGTAACGGGTAGGCATACGTTGAAGCAACAAACTGGTGTCCCCCTTGCTCAACCCTACAGCAAGATTGACAGGGAGCAACCAGCAAAGGAGTTCTATAGCATCCCTGCAACCATCCATTAATCAGGATGCCCACTTCCCTGAGGGAGGCGCTGCTCGGGGATGGCTGCCCAAACGCTGTGAGTAAGTCTTTTGCGAGGGAGCTTCGCGTCCTCTCAAGCAACCGAGATACCGTATGTTGACCCGGTAGCCCAAGCTGTCTGGCAATCTCCCCTTGGCTGACTTGCTCGCAATAGTACAGACAAACAATGCGGCGCTTGGTGTCGTCAAGGGCAGCTAAGGCTGCTGCAAGGGTTGTTGTAATTTTAAGCAACAACTCCTGCTGTTCTTGGTTGAGCAACGCCTCCCAAGGGGTGGGGCTGGCAGTGGCAATGTCCTCCACCCCCTCTTCTCCTAGGCTGATGCGGTGACCAAGAGGAGTGTGATAATGGCGCAGGGCTTGAATGGCCTGCTGGAGGTACCCCTCAATATCGCGCTCCCCTAGAGGGGGGGATTGGGGCTGAGACTGGGTGTAGGTGCGACTGATCTGTGCCAAGGTCTGGGAATCTGGAGCTACTGAGCCAGTGGTCAACTGCTGCCAGCAGACCACAAGAAAAACAATGAGGCAGCGGTGGCGATCGGGGTAACCACTGAGGGTTAACGCCTGCCTCAGCCGCCTAGTGCTTGCCCTGCGCAACAGCCCCCAATCCGACTGACGCGCACCATAGTAAACCTCATACACCCGGTCATACAGACGCCGAGAAACAAAGCTGAGAAGGTGCCCTTTTGTGGGGTCGAATCCCTGTAGCACCGTGAGGGGGGCTTGCCACAGGAGAGAACACCCTGTTTGGAAATAATCCTCGCGGCTGTAGCCATAGCCATGTCGATGGTCAGCTAATCGCTGCGACACCTGCCACACACACTCCTGTAAGTAGCAGTACAGCACCCTCACCCAATAGCAGGCTTCAGGATGGTGCGGGTCTGTTTGCAACCGATTCAACAGCTGAAGGGCTGTTTGATAGGGAGCGTCTAAGCAGTGTCCCTGTTGTTGCAAGTAGCGTGCCGTCTGCTTATCGCGATGCCACTTGGGGCGATCGCCATCTTGCAGGGCAATAAACGTAAACAATTGTTCATTATCGGAACGTAGTAAAGTCATTGGTTGCTCTCTTCCGTTCTCACTCAGGAGTCAACAATTGGCGGAGCTAAACAGTCTGCTATTCAAGCTTTTTAGCTGAGACGCATACCTTATCCCTCTAGTCCTGCTACATGCTTATCCAAGAAATATGCCTCAGCCTATGCAGGTCTCTGCCCCAGAAATGTTCAGAACCTAAGAAATCTGCGTTACTAAACTAGACGACTGACAGAGCGGGAGCACAGCGTTACTATCAGCCTGAGTAGGCTTAGGGCAAGCCTTTAGGGTACTAAAGACCGTATCAGGAATCGCACAGCGGAGCGATCGCTCTTGCTTCTGGCGTTTCGCGAATTGCCAACCCTAAGTGAACCAGTGCTGCCTCCACCGTATTCACCCGCTCTGCCAATGTCTGCCACCCCTTAGCTTTTATGCCATAGCGTTGATAAAAGTACGCCCGGGCAGCTTGAAATGACGGAAACGCTTTTTGCAATTTAGCAGCAGTCCATGGTTGGGAACTGAGCGATCGCCAAGAGTGTTGTCCCCGCTGTTGCCGCTCAGTAATGAGTTCGCTGGTGAGGCTAAGAAGTTCAGCATAATTGCGGCGCGAAGCACCGATAGCCGTTTCAAGATTTTCAATCAGACCCATAACCTTACTCCCGAGGCAATTGAAGAGGGGCAGCAGCTAAGTTGTTAGCGTCAAAAATACGCTTGATATGGTCAATCTGCCGTTGTAGTCGATGCTTGATCCACACTGACCCAGGGATCAGGTTAACAATGCTCTCAAGTTTACCGACATGAAATTGAATCTGTTTGAGCGCAGAGAGAACTTGCTCAAAAAACCACTCTAGCTGCACTCGTTCTTCGGCAAGGGTTTTGACTTTAGCGACTAGTGTTTGGTTATCGTACTCTAGGTTGCTACACAGTTCGAGGGCGGCTTCCTCTGACTCTTGAATTTGCATTTCTAAGCGTTGAATCTCGTCTTGTTGAGCTTGGGCGAGCTCACGATAGAACTCTAATTCTTGCTTGATCCTAAACTCTTGAAACGAACCATTATACGGATTCCCTGCCAAGAGCAGGTCGATTAGCTGTTGGCTATATTGGTGTTCCTTGCAGTTTAGTTCCGTCAAAATCGGTTCTGATAGTTGTTTGAGGAGTTGATGAACAAGTCCTGTCTGTAACTCGTCACTGTCGCCATGGCCAGGAATGCTGATCTTTAGGTTTCCGCGAACTGCTTTTGTGGGGTGCCGACCCTTGCCACGGTTGGTAACTTGCCAACCCCACTCCTGTGCTTGACGGATGATATCCTGTTTAGACATCACTCTTGGGTGGGTTCTGAGAGTAGCTTGAACGGTGTCCCGCTTTAGCCTCACAGCCGCTAACTGTGTGAGGAGAGCGTCCTGTTGGTGGTCATCCCTCATATGCTAATGTCCTCAACTAGAGTCCCTTATTCAGGTTTCCTAGGCAGTTTTGGCTCTTATACAGCGCGATCGCCACGTATGAAAAAAAATGTTTATCGCCTCCTCTCAGCGTTCCCCGCGTCCCCTCAAGGCTTAGCAGTACTGACGGTACAAGTGCATATAATCAAAAATAATGTGTCGGGCTTGGGGTCGTAGATCCCGGACCAGAGAGCGATCTAACTCTACCTCCGCCACACTCGTCCAAAGAGCACACCAATCGCCACCAAACTGCATCTGCGCCAAAATTAGACCCCGCACGATCGCCATCGTGTAACTGCGGGGTTCTCGCCCTTGGGCAGCAGTGAGGTAGGCGATCCCCCGCTCTGGTTCACGGTAGTTGTCCATCACACTCAGGTAGCCCAACACCATCAATTCCCCAGCACTCAACAGTTGCAGATCAAGGGTGTCGCGGCCATACTTGAGCGCCAAATAGCCCCGATAGCGTTGAGCATTATCCTTGCCGTCAATATCCCAAGAAAGCGCATTTACCAGCGCCGCTTTTTGATCTAGGGGAACCTCGTCTGAAGAGAGCCATTCCGCCATTTCCAAATCCAGTTGTCCGCTGCGAGCCGCCAGAGCAATCATCTCTATATCCCCGTAGGCTTCATGAAAAGGGGTTGATGTGATTGGTGAGTCTGCCCGAGCTGGCTGGCTCAGGCAGATTGCTACCACAATGGTTAAAGTACTGATCAATGATTGTTTTTTCATAAGTTTACTGGGTTAGGCTCACTGGATAATGTATAGGAGCGAGTCGCCAAATCTATAATCTAGATCTAAACTCTTAAGGAGCAGACTCCTAGGCATCTGCTTGCCGTTTATCGAGGTCACAGGACTGTGGACACAACTGTACTGAATCAATACCGCCAGCATACTGATGAACGTGCCGCCCTTGGAATTCCACCGCTACCCCTAACGGCAGCACAGGTATCAGCGGTCTGTGATCTACTACAACAGCCTCCTCAAGGAGAAGAAGACTATCTTATCCATCTACTGCGCGATCGCGTTCCTCCCGGGGTTGATGAAGCAGCTTACATTAAGGCAGGCTTTCTAACGGCGATCGCCAACGGCGAACTCCACAGTCCCTTAATTTCACCCATTGCTGCCGTTGAACTCCTTGGCACAATGCTGGGGGGCTATAACGTACAGTCGTTAATTGCCCTCTTGGGTCATGAAAACAGTGAATTAGCTGCCGCCGCCGCGCAGGCGCTCAGTCAGACCCTCTTGGTCTATGATGCCTTCCATGATGTTCAAGACCTGATGCAGCAGGGCAATGCCCATGCCCGTCACGTCATGGAATCATGGGCTAATGGCGACTGGTTTACCCGCCGTCCCGAACTGCCAGAGGCCATTACCGTCACCGTCTTCAAGGTACCTGGTGAAACCAATACCGATGATCTATCCCCTGCCCCCCACGCTACCACCCGTCCCGATATTCCCCTGCACGCCACCGTCATGCTCGAAAACCGCTTACCGGGCGCATTGCAGATTATTGCTGACCTCAAACAAAAAGGCTACCCCCTAGCCTACGTTGGAGATGTGGTCGGTACCGGCTCCTCGCGTAAATCTGCCACCAACTCGGTTATCTGGCACATTGGCCGCGATATTCCCTACGTCCCTAACAAGCGCACTGGGGGAGTTTGTTTGGGTGGCAAAATTGCCCCCATCTTCTTTAACACCATGGAAGACTCTGGTGCCTTGCCCATTGAGTGCGATGTCACCGCTATGGCCATGGGAGATGTGATTACGATTTATCCCTACAAGGGCGAAATCACAAATGCAGCGGGTGACGTGATCAGCACCTTTTCCCTGAAGCCCGATACCCTGCGCGATGAAGTCCGGGCGGGGGGACGCATTCCCCTGCTGATTGGCCGCACCCTCACTGATAAAGCGCGAGCAGCCCTCGGACTCGACCCCAGCCCCCTCTTTACCCGTCCTGCTGCCCCCATAGAGAGTACGAAGGGCTACACCTTGGCTCAAAAAATTGTTGGCAAAGCCTGTGGGCTACCCGGTGTCCGCCCTGGCACCTATTGCGAGCCGGTGATAACCACAGTGGGGTCTCAGGATACCACAGGCCCCATGACCCGCGACGAGCTAAAAGAGCTAGCCTGTCTGGGGTTTGGTGCCGATCTCGTCATGCAAAGCTTCTGCCACACCGCTGCTTATCCTAAACCGGTGGACATCAAAACCCACAAAGAACTACCGGACTTTATCCACTCGCGGGGCGGTGTCTCCCTACGTCCGGGAGATGGCATTATCCATTCGTGGCTCAACCGGATGCTCCTGCCGGATACGGTGGGCACCGGAGGTGACTCCCACACGCGCTTTCCCTTGGGGATCTCCTTCCCTGCGGGGTCTGGCTTGGTGGCCTTTGCCGCAGCCTTGGGGGTGATGCCCCTAGATATGCCCGAATCGGTGCTAGTGCGCTTTAAGGGGCAGTTGCAACCGGGGGTAACCTTGCGAGATATTGTCAATGCCATTCCTTACGTAGCAATTCAGCAGGGTAAGCTCACTGTTGCCAAGGAAAACAAAAAAAACGTCTTTTCTGGGCGGATTTTGGAAATGGAGGGCTTGCCAGATTTGCAACTGGAGCAGGCCTTTGAACTCACCGATGCCACCGCGGAGCGATCGGCGGCGGGTTGCACCATTAAACTCAGCGAAGAAACTGTGGCCACCTACTTGCGCTCGAATATTGTGCTTTTGAAAAACATGGTGGCGCGGGGGTACAGCGATCCGCGGACAATTTTGCGGCGGGTGAAACGGATGGAAGAGTGGTTAGCTAACCCCACCCTCCTCGCGGCGGATCCAGATGCAGAGTATGCCGATGTGATTGAGGTGTATCTTGATCAAATTCGTGAGCCATTAGTGGCTGCCCCGAACGACCCGGACAATATTAAAACCTTGTCCGAGTGTGCGGGTGACCCTGTTCAGGAAGTCTTTATTGGCTCTTGCATGACCAATATTGGCCACTATCGCGCTGCTGCCAAGGTGCTGGAAGGAGAAGGGGCAGTCAAGGTACGCCTATGGATTGCGCCCCCCACTCGTATGGATGAGCAGCAACTCCGGGAAGAAGGCTACTATGGTATTTTTGCAGCAGCAGGGGCACGGATGGAAATGCCCGGTTGCTCGCTGTGTATGGGGAACCAAGCGCGGGTTGCAGATAATACGACGGTATTTTCTACCTCAACCCGCAATTTCAATAACCGGATGGGCAAGGGGGCAAGGGTCTATTTAGGCTCAGCAGAACTGGCGGCAGTCTGCGCACTGTTGGGGCGCATCCCCACTCGTGAGGAATACTTAGAGATTGTTACCCGTAAAATTGATCCGCTAGCTGCTGATATATACCGCTACCTCTACTTTGATCAAATTCCTGACTACGAAAACCAAGGTCGCTTAATTTCCATAGCTGAAGAGGAGAAACTCATGGCGAGCGTTGGAGGGTAGTCAGGTATCTCTTGCTCAGTTGATAATAAAACAGGCGCAAGAATCGCTATAGTTTGTTTTACTTGTAGCCAAATCATCGCAGCTTGGCTACTTTTTTCTGTCTTTCTTTACCAAATTCAACACTCGTGCTAACAACCTTTCCCGAAAATTGTTGAAGTTTACAAAGCGGCATTGCTGAATAGACGTATGATTTTCGGGTTTGAGTCTTTTGCCGCCCTCACCCAAAGGAGAGGGAACAAGACTCTTAGCTCCCTTCTCCTTAGCAAGAAGGGTTGGGAATGAGGGCAATTCATAGCCACATTCAGCAATACCTACAAAGTCATAGGCTTTTGAATGGGCACCTTGACCCGCCTTTTCTCTCAAAAAGTGACATGCTCCCCTGCTCTGCTACCGTTTGCCTACACTTCGATAAAAAAACTTAACCATAAATTTATTGTGTTTTTTTGAGGCGGCAACTATTTTGCCAGGTAAGGTTGCTATTGTTTTTATAGGTTTATAAAGTTACAAAAACTTATGTCTCGGCAACTAGAGCAACTGCTCAAAATTGACGAACTCATTCGCTCAGGCAAGCGCTGTACTACAGGAATTTTGGCAACTGAAGTTGGTATGGGAGAGCGCACAATTCGTAATGACATCGCATTTATGCGCGATCGCTTTGATGCCCCCATCAGTTGGACTGCCAAAAAAGGATTTCACTACACAGATCCAAACTGGCGTTTACCCTTTATTCCCTTATCTCAAGGAGAGTTCTTTGCCCTCACCTTAGGTGCCAGAATGCTGGCATCGTATAGTGGTTCAGCGTATCGAGATCAGCTTGAGTCAGCGATTCGTCAGCTTGCTCAACGTTTACCTGAAAAAACTTGGATAGATTTACAAAATATTGTCGATGATTCGGTGATGGTTCGCTCAGGTGCAGAGGTTTACTTAGACCCAACTATTTGGCAGACGTTGGAACAAGCATGCAAGCATAAGCGGCGGGTGTGGATGCGCTATGCTACCCCCGGCAAACCTGTGTCAGAGCGCGAGGTCGATCCCTACATCCTCCATTTTTCACGCAGTAATCCCTACCTGACGGGCTGGTGCCATCAGCGGCAAGAGGTGCGCTGGTTCCGCGTTGACAGAATTTAGGCCATCCAGCTGCTGGATCAGCAGTTTGAGGTTGACCCCACCTTTGACCGCGAGGCTCATTTTGCATCGGTGTTTCAGTATGAGGTGGGGGGTGTCCCCCAAGAAATGGTTATCTGGTTTGATCCGCCCACTGCGCCCTACATTCGTGAACGCCGCTGGCATCCAACGCAGCAAATTGAGGAACACGCCGATGGATCGCTAACGCTGCGGTTTGTGGCGCGGGGACTGAATGAAGTGAAACGGTGGGTGTTGTTTTATGGCAGAGGGGCACGGGTGCTGAAGCCACCGGCGTTGGTGAAGATGGTGAAGGAGGAGATACAGGCCATGAGCGATCGCTATGCTAACGAAGAGGCCGGGGAATGAGTCAGCCAAAGTTTTGGGCCAAGACAGGCCAAGGAGAACTGCGGCAGGATGGGCAACCCAAGTACCATCCAGTGATTTGTCATTTGGCAGATACAGCAGCAGTAGCAATGGAAATTGTCAGAACTTACCTCAGTCCGCTTGCGCGTCAGCGCCTTGCCAATGGCTTGGGCTTGCCGGACGATGAATCTTTAGTGCGATTTTGTGGCTTTATGGCGGGTAGCCATGACTTGGGCAAAGTCAGCCCTGCCTTTCAGTTTCAAGTGAGTGAAGTTGGCAAACTTCTGGCGGGAGAAACTCTTTACGATTGCTGGTCTTCTCTACCCCGTGAGCGGCAAAAACCTCAGAATGCTCCTCATGGAACAGTAACCGCGGCAACGCTGCCAAATTTTCTTATTGATATTGGAGTCGGTCGAGATTTGTCTGAGCGCCATGCCAAGCGATTGGCGCGGAAACTCGGTACTATCGTCGGTGGGCACCACGGGTTTTTCCCGGCCCAGAAAGAGATTGATGATTTGGATAGTGCGATCGCTGGCACCGATGAACGTAGCGTATGGCGACAGCACAGCCTCAGCATCTTTCAGCAGCTTCAAGGCTTTGTGCAACTCACTCCCGAAGATCTGCCCAGCCAATGCGATAATGCTGCCGCCATGATTTTGGCAGGACTCACCACTGTATCTGACTGGATTGCCTCAAATCCAGACGAGAAAGTGGGCTTTCCCTATGCGAATGATGAGCCGTTTGAAACCTATCAGGTAGGGTTAGCCGAAAAAGCAAAGAAAGCCCTCAAAGCCCAGGGCTGGAGACAACTGGAAACCGGAAAGCCTTTGGCGTTTACCGAACTGTTCTCCTTCATCACTGATCCGCGTCCTCTCCAGGATGCCGCAATGCAGCTCACGGAGACTCTGACAGCGCAGTGTCTAGTGATGGTGGAAGCCTCGATGGGGGAAGGCAAAACGGAAGTGGCGCTGTACCTCGCGGATTGTCTGCAACACCAGACCCAAGCAGGGGGCTTCTACATCGGCCTGCCCACCCAAGCCACCAGTAACGCTATGTTTGAGCGAGTGCGGGCGTTTTTGCAAAAGCGTTACCCCGATGAGGTGGTGAACCTTACCCTCAGTCATAGTGCAGCGGCACTAAAAGGCGAGTACCAAGAAACCGTCTGTCGGCTGGATCAGGTCTATGACGAGGAGGGGCGGGGGGKGTTTGCCAGTGAGTGGCACACGGCGCGGAAACGCACCTTACTCAGTACTTACGGGGTGGGCACGCTGGATCAGGGCTTAATGGGGGTGGTGCGATCGCGCCACCAATTCGTCCGCCTCTTTGGCTTAGCCGGGCGCACCATTATTTTGGATGAGATTCACGCCTATGACCTCTACACCAGTACCCTGCTAGAGCGATTTCTGGAATGGGCAGCGGTGCTGGGTTCTCCAGTGATTGCCCTCTCTGCGACCCTACCTGCCACCACCCGCCAACGCTTGCTCACCGCCTACGCCACGGGGTGCAATCAGCCCGTTCCGCCTCTACCAGAGGCTCCCTACCCTCGGATTACCGCTTTCTCCAATAGAACAACCGTAGCCCAGACCTTTGCCGCCTCAGACCACGTTCGCCGGGCCTTAGCGATTCGCTGGGCCAGCGACGACGAATGGCCCGCAGAACTGCACCAGGTGCTCAGCTATGAGGGTGGCTGTGCGGCGGTGATTTGCTCCACAGTAAACCGTGCCCAAGCAGTTTACCAACGGCTGCAAGCGCACTTTGCACCCGAAGAACTAGGTCTATTCCATGGCCGTTTTCTGTTCAAGGATCGGGAGCGAATCGAAAAGGACTGCCTAGAAAAATTTGGCAAAAGGACTGACCATCGCCCCCATCGATTTGTGCTGGTGGCCACTCAGGTGATTGAGCAAAGCCTAGATGTGGACTTTGACCTGATGATTAGCGACATTGCACCGATTGACCTGCTGTTACAGAGATCTGGGCGGCTGCATCGCCATTCCCGCAATGGGCGACCGGCATCCCTCGGAACTCCAACCCTGTGGATTGTTGAGCCGACCTTAACCGCTAAGGACACCGTCGAGTTTGGGGACAGCCGCTATGTCTACGATCGCCACATTCTGCTGCGAACTTGGCTGGCTCTACGGCAACGCCATAGCCTCACCCTGCCCGAAGAAACTGATGCCCTCATTGAGTCGGTCTATCACCTAGACATGGCTATTCCAGCAGATCTTGAGCCAATCCATGCGGAGGACTGGCAAACGTCTCTGGAAACGTACAAAACCGAGGAGGAGGAAGCCAAAAAGACCCGCGCCCATGAAGTCAAGATTCCGCCGCCCCATGCTAACGTTAAGCCCGATCAGTTTACTTACCGGAAAAAGGAAGACGACGAAAGTGCGATCGCCGCCGCCACCCGCCTCGGTGAACCCTCTGTAGTGACCGTCTTTCTGCAATGCACTGAGACTGGACTGGTCTTTCCGGGCACTCAAGAACAGGTAGACCTGACCGCTAAGCCTAACTTGGCCATGATTCGCAAGCTACTGAGCTACAGCACTCGCCTGTCTAAAAAGGAACTGGTAAAAGCACTGACCGCTCAGGATAACCCCAAAACTTGGACTTCGGCTCTACTGCGCAACTGCCGTTATGTGGAGGTCAATGCTCAGGGCGTTGCGAGGGTGCAGGATTGGCGACTGACGTTGCATCCCTTGTTGGGGGTGCTGATTGAGAAAGATTCAGAAAACTAGAGGAGGGTTTTTACAAATGTCATTTAATTTGCTTGATGAACCTTGGATTCCGGTGATGACACCCGATTTCCAGATCAAAGAGATTTCCCTGATAGCGCTATTCCAAACTTGGGACACCCTACAGGAAATACAGGGAGATAATCCACCAACCACTCTGGCGCTCTATCGCTTTTTATTGGCGATTTTGCATCGCGCTTACCAAGGGCCGCGCAATGAAGACCACTGGCAAGAGATTTGTGACGATAACGGCCAGGGGGCGATCGCCTACCTCAACCAATGGCGCGATCGCTTTGACCTACTCGACCCGGATTATCCCTTCATGCAAGACCCAATCTTGCCGCTAGATAAAGCCGTTCCCATCTACGCTATCCATACGATGAGTACCTCTGAGGTATTTTCCCATGAGCACGAGTGGAGCGGCTATAGCCTCTCTCTACCCCAATCCGCTCGGTTGCTAGTGCGACTTCAAGGTGTGGATATCACCAGCCTGCGCGCCTTTTACGTCGGTCAATCCAGCGGTAACCGCTCAGCAGTGAATACACCAACAATCAACGTTGCTAATGTCTTAGTGCGGGGCAGCACCTTGAAGCAAACCCTGTTGTTTAACCTGATGCGCTACGACCCCACAGCCGAAATACCCAGTGTGGTCACCGGAGAGGATCTGCCCGCTTGGGAGACGGGCTATGGCGGCAAACCCAAGGAAGCAACCCCCCATGGCTACATCAGCTACCTCACCTTTCCGTGGCGACGATTACGGCTGTTTGCCCAAAACGGTAAGGTCAGCCAGTTGGCAATCACGATGGGAAATGCTTTGCCCGATAAGGTCTCACCCCAGCAGTGGGAATGTGGAGTTGCCTACCGTGACAACAAGCCCGTGCGGTTGTCTCTCAGTAAGCAGTTGTGGCGCAATGCGGATGCGTTTTTACTCACGGCAGAAACGCAACATCGCCCCCGCATTGTGGATTGGCTCGCTGATCTGAAAGCAGAGGACTTGGCTGATGATGTCGTGACCTTCCAAATTTCTGGCCTCAGTGCCGATAAGGCCAAGCCTTTAGGCTGGAGTTGGGAGCAGTTTTCGGCACCCATTCAATATGTGACGGATACAGAATTGGCGACGGTGCTGAAGAAAGCGATCGCGATCGCCGAAGAACATCAACAAATCTTCCGCTCCTTCAAGGGTAGCCCCTACTTCGCCCTAGCAGACGTCCTCCAGTATGGGGAGGCAGGTAGTTTGGCCAGTGCCCTCGATGGGGAATCTCGCTACTGGGCGACCCTCGATCGCGCCTTTCTAAACCTGCTCGATGCCCTCCCCCGAGACAGCCAAACCGGAGCCGATGGCATCACCCGCTACGGCTTCAAAGAATTGCCCGCGTGGACGCAGACGGTGCAAACCGCTGCCCGCAATGCCTTTACCGAGTCGATTGCATCCATTCGTAACTACCAAGCCAGAGCCGCTGCCCTGCATGCCCTAGAGCGGAAACTAGCTGATCTGCGGGCTAGCCCAGAGGAGAAAGCAGCCAAGAAAGCCAAAACCGCCGCCAAGAAAAAGGAAAAAGTTGCTAATTAGGAGCCTAATTCATGACCAAAACCCAGACCCCAACCCGTAATCGACTAGAACGAGAAACGAAATTCCTACAGGAAATTAGCGATCGCATCAAAAATGATACCGGTGCCAAAGCCGCTTTCAAACGGGCACTCTCCGGTGAACACCACCATCTGCGCAAGGTTTATCCCTTTACACTGCCCTATTTGGAAGGTATCCACGAGCGGCAACAGGATATCTGGATTTTTGTGGCCTGCCTCTCGATTTACCATGATCAAGATTTTGAGCCAGCCCCCCGCAATTTTGCCCAAAGCTGCCTAGACTTACACAACAGCAGTCAATCTAAAGGCCCAGAACGGCGATTTAAAGCCTTGCTAGATACCGATCTTGCTAATATCCAATCTCCGATGACAGCGTTGGTGCGACAGATTAAAAGTAAAAAGGACAAGAAAATTCCCATCTACTATCCCCAACTCATAGCCGATCTCTGTTTCTGGGATCATCCTGATCAATTTATCCAAGACCAGTGGGCCAAAACCTTCTGGCGGGCAGCACCACCTAGTATAGCTGACGAGCCTGAGTCGTGAGTCAGGTTAGATTTACAGCCCACGCTTTGGAAGAAATGCAGCGCCGGGGCATTGCCCGAGAACAGGTAGAAGCAGTACTTTCGCAGCGGGAGCAGATCTTGCTAGGGCGAAATCGGCGCACAATTTACCAATCTAGAATCCGTTTTGATGGCGAAAAGCAATATCTTCTGCGAGTCTTTGTAGATGAAACTATCTCGCCATCGGTTGTAATCACAGTCTATCGAACTAGCAAAATTCAAAAATACTGGAGGATGTCATGAAAATTATTTACGACCCAGAGGTTGATGTACTGAGAATTTTATTTAGAGATACGACCATTAGCGAAAGTGATGAAGATGTATCAGGGATTATTTTCGACTTTGATGACCAGGGCAATGTCGTCGGCCTAGAGGTATTAGATGCCTCTCAGCGTGTCGATGATCCTCAATTTGTTAGCTACATGATTGCAAAACCCGCACCTCATTAATCGCAAAAATCAGGAGGAAAAACAATGTATCAACTCTCTGTCGTCATCGAAAAAGATGAACTTTATTATTGTTTGGACTTGTTAGTTAAATCTTTTATTTCCTAAAGGAGGTTCTCATGAAACTTGAACTGCATTTGATTCAAAGCTTTCCCCCCGCCAACTTAAACCGGGATGAAAATGGGATGCCCAAATCCACGATTTTTGGCGGTCGTCCCCGTGCCCGCATCTCTAGCCAGTGCCAAAAGCGGGCAGTGCGACTGTATTATCAGAAATATTCAGAGGTGAGTCCTAGCCAGTTTGCCAATCGTTCTCGCTCGTGGTTACCTAATCTGAAATCCTTACTAACCCAAACCAAAATTCCTGAACAACAAGCTGCATTGGCCGCCAAGTTAGCTTTGAAATTCTTGGGTGCAGAGGAGGATCCGAAAAAGCCAAGTAAAACCAAAACAATTCTGTTTTTGGGACAGACGGAACTGGCTGCGATCGCCAACATCCTCGTCAACAATTGGGCGGATATTCAACCCGGCTTGGCTGGAGACAAGCCTGAACTGCCCAAAGAGATTACCAAGGCCATCGAAAAAGCCCTAGTAGAAACTGGCAAACCGGGCGATGTGGCGCTTTTTGGACGGATGATGGCCTCGTTGCCCACCGTCAATGTGGACGCAGCGGTGCAAATAGCCCACGCCATCAGCGTCAACACCCTGCAACAGGAATTCGATTTCTTCACTGCCGTGGATGATTTGGGCGGGGATGACGAAACCGGCGCTGACCACATGGGTGAGACGGGCTACAACAGCTCTACCTATTACCGCTTTGCCACCCTAGATACCGAGCAACTAAAGCAGAACTTGGGTAGTACGGATCACCTTAATGCCATCATCAACGCCTTTGCCGATGCCTTTGTTCATGCCATCCCTTCCGGCCACCAAAACAGCTTTGCCGCCCACACCCGCCCCGCCGTGGTGATGGCCGTCGTGCGCCAAGGGCAACCGGTTTCCCTCGTGGATGCCTTTGAAGACCCCATCTCGCCTAAGAACGGCAAGAGCCTACTGGAAAATACCGTCAAAGCCCTAGATACTCACTGGGCTGACCTCAGCAAAATGTATGGCGAAACCGGTGTAGTTTACAAGGGCATTGTCACCCGCACGAGTTTGGCTGCACAGCTTGAAACACTGGCCGATGTCAAACGAGACTCGGTGGACACGCTGCTGAAAGAAGCCCTAGCAGCCGCCCTCAGCAATGGAGGCAAGTAAAATGCCAACGCTTCTCATGCGGCTAAGAGCACCGATGATGAGTTGGGGTGACCATAGTCAGTTTGGCCATCGCGATAGTCGCCGCGAACCCACCAAATCCGCCGTGATTGGGTTGCTCTGTGCTGCCCTTGGTCGACCCCGTTGGGAGCCTGTGGCTGACCTCACCGCCCTCAAAATGGGGGTGCGGGTCAACAAAGAAGGAGTGCTGCAACGGGATTACCACACGGTGCAAGACAACATGCGGGATAGGAATAAGGCCCATACGACCCTGAGCGATCGCTACTACGTGGCCGATGGCGACTATCTGGTAGGGCTAGAGGGAGACCTTGAGCAACTCACTGTGCTAGATGCTGCCCTCCGACTGCCCCGCTGGCAACTCTATCTTGGTCGTAAGAGCTTTATTCCTAGCCATCCCATTTGCATTGGCATTGTTGATGAACCCTTACTACCTGCTCTGCAAAACCATGTCTATGAGCATCGGGGACGTAAAGAACCACCAGCGTCACTGCGACTGGTGATCGAGACCAACGATGGCACTGATATCCGCCAAGATGTTCCCCTCGACTGGCAACGCCGCCGCTTTGGTCGCCGCATTGTCAGCACAACCTACTACCGACCGGAGGCTATATGTACCTTTCCCAGTTAATTTTGAATCGTCGGCAATTGCAAATCTACCAAGACTTGAGCAATGCGCATAGGTTTCATCAGCGCATCATGCAAGCCTTTCCTGATGAGGAAAACTGCGATCGCCCCCGTCAAGACTGGCATATCCTGTTCCGTCACGAACCCGATAGTGATGTGGTGCTGGTACAGTCTGCGATTGAGCCTGATTGGTCAAAGCTACCGGCAGGATACCTGCACGATCATCGGGTGAAACCCATCAACCTAGGAGCCGACCAGTTCACATTAGGTCGCGTCTTTCAGTTTCGTCTGCGAGCCAACCCCAGCAAACGAGACCACCAAACCAAGAAAACCGTTGGCTTGTATCGCCGCTCTGAGCAACTGGCATGGCTCAAGCGCCAAGGCGATCGCTGTGGATTTCGGCTCCACAGTGCCGATGCCATCCCATCCCCCAACGTCTTTGGCATCAAGGAAAAGGGGGTCGCCCCCATTCGTATGACCACAGCCCTCTTTCAGGGTGTTTTAGAAGTTACCGCCCCCGATCAGTTTGTTGTGACCGTCCAACGCGGGCTAGGAAGAGGTAAATCCTACGGGTGTGGGTTACTGTCCTTGGCGCGAGTAAGCTAGCGCAAACGCTGAAACTCGTCTTCATCTACTTTTTATTTTTCTAGGATGTTTGTTCCATCCTACTTTCCCCATTCCTTACCCCATAATCAGCTTTAGCTATGGCTACCTTACGCACATTACCCAAAAACCGCGATCGCATCAGTTTCTTGTACTTCGAGCACTGCCGCATCGAACAAGAGCAGCAAGCAATTATCGTCTTCAAGGAAGAGAGCAAGTACTTAATTCCCTGTGCAGCCATCGGCACACTCTTGCTAGGGCCTGGAACATCAATTACCCATGCCGCGATCAAGGCGCTCGCTGATAATATCTGTAACATTCAGTGGGTGGGCGAAAATCTTTCTCGCTTTTATGCGACCGGGCGATCAGGAGCCAACAACACCCATCGCCTTCTTCACCAAATTTCTCTTTGGGCTGACCCAATCCAGCGGTTAGCTACCGTGCGGCGGATGTATATGTTTCGGTTTCAGCAACCCCTGAGTGACGACCTATCCCTTCAGCAAATTAGGGGGCACGAGGGAGTGCGGGTCAGAACCCTCTATCAACATTGGAGTAAGGAAACTGGCATCGAGTGGACGGGGCGCAACTATAAGCAAAATGACTGGAACGCGGCAGACCCCATCAATAAGGCCTTGTCCTTAGCAAACACTTACCTCTATGCAGTGTGCCAAGCGGCCATTGAATCCGTGGGATATGCTCCAGCTCTGGGGTTTATTCACACCGGCAAGCCCCTTTCGTTTGTTTATGACATTGCCGACTTATACAAAGGCGAAACTACAATTCCGGCAGCCTTTGAAGGAACTGCTGAAGCGCGCCCCTCAGAGTTCGATAGCGTTATCCGCCGCAAATGCCGAGAACGCTTCACGAGTACTCGGCTTATGCCTCGCTTGGTTCAAGACATTGACTCGGTTCTTGAATTTGGCTCCAGTGACGACTCAGAACAACCGCTCTGCTTACTTTGGGATGATGTGCTTGATTCTGTAGAAGGCGGCAAAAACTGGTCTATTTCGGAGGGATGAGGTGATTGTTATTATTTTGGAAAACGTTAAACCTGCTCTTCGAGGGGAACTGAGCCGATGGCTTTTTGAGATAAAGAGTGGGGTATTCACCGGTCGGGTTTCTGCCCTAGTGCGGGAAGAGTTATGGAACCTGATTGAGCGCAAAATCGGCAAAGGTTCTGCCGTCATGATTTACGCTCAAAACACGGAACAAGGGTTTGGAGCGAAGATCTTTGGTGTGCCTTCCAGAACCTTAGAAGACATAGACGGGGTTATCCTTGTCAAAACCCAGTCATAGTGGCAATAATGGAAGTGTTGTCCCCACGCTTGTGGGGGTGAACCGTATCACAACCTGCGCTACGACTGGTTTGCAGAGCGTTGTCCCCACGCTTGTGGGGGTGAACCGTGTCGCTGGATGCGTAATGACGCGCGTTGTACCAGTTGTCCCCACGCTTGTGGGGGTGAACCGCGAAAATATGCAGCGTGTCGTTTGTGCCTAAAGGGTTGTCCCCACGCTTGTGGGGGTGAACCGTAATCCAAATAAGCAATTGCGTGTTGTTTTGCCGTTGTCCCCACGCTTGTGGGGGTGAACCGGCCAATAATCAATCAAGTTGGCGATCGCCGCGGCGTTGTCCCCACGCTTGTGGGGGTGAACCACGTTGAACGGAGGGTAAATCAACACCAACGCMSGTTGTCCCCACGCTTGTGGGGGTGAACCGTCAACGGAACGCTAAGCATTGGCGTGCCCGAATGTTGTCCCCACGCTTGTGGGGGTGAACCGGAAATCAGGGCAAAACTCGACAACCCTGATTACCGTTGTCCCCACGCTTGTGGGGGTGAACCGGCCAATAATCAATCAAGTTGGCGATCGCCGCGGCGTTGTCCCCACGCTTGTGGGGGTGAACCACGTTGAACGGAGGGTAAATCAACACCAACGCAGGTTGTCCCCACGCTTGTGGGGGTGAACCGTCAACGGAACGCTAAGCATTGGCGTGCCCGAATGTTGTCCCCACGCTTGTGGGGGTGAACCATTTTTTTATTTATATTATTTTATTTATAGTCTTTTATAGTCGCCCAAAGCGGCGCTGGCGTTGCTGAAAGTTCCGGAGTGCCTCATGGAAGGCGGCTCGGTCAAAATCGGGCCAGAGGGTGTTGGTCACGTAAATTTCCGCGTAGGCCACCTGCCACAGCAAAAAGTTGCTCACCCGCATTTCGCCACTGGTGCGAATCAGCAAATCGGGATCCGGTAATCCCCCAGTGTACAAATGCCGCTCAAAGAGCACCTCATCAATGTCCGCTGGATCTAGTACCCCTGCTTTAACCTTTGCTGCGAGGGAGCGACAGGCTTGGATAATTTCCCGCCGGCCGCCATAGTTCGTGGCTACCACAAACTTGATCTTTTGATTATGAGCCGTCGCCGACATCGCCCGCTCAATTTCCGCTTGCAGCGAGGGGGGTAAACAGGTTAAATCTCCCACAAAGTGGATTTGTACCCCTTCTTCGACCATTTCTGGGAGTTCCCGCCGCAGCACCCGCTCAAAGAGGGTCATTAAAAAATCGACTTCCGGTAGAGGGCGACCCCAGTTTTCCGTTGAAAAGGCGTAGGCGGTTAAGGCCTCGATCCCCCAGTCTTTGCAGCAGCGCAGCAAGTCCTTGAGGGTATCTACCCCCCGCTGATGCCCCATAATCCGGGGTAAGTGCCGTTGCCGTGCCCAGCGACCATTCCCGTCCATAATGACAGCGACATGGCGAGGAAGGCGATCGGGATCAAGATCATCCGGTAGTGTGATCAGGGAATGGGGCTGTAGGGTCATGGGCACATCCAATAGGCTCAAATTAGCGGAGAGGCCAAACCATTTTCCAGAATTTTAAGCTGCGGTGACGCTGACTTGGCTTGGAAGTTCCCGCCGTTTCCTCCTGCACGTACTGACGCAGCAACTCCCCTAGTTTACTGCTTGTGAGGGGACGCTGAAGGTCTCCCTTAAAGGCAAGGGAAATTGAGCCTGTCTCCTCAGAGACGACAACGCAAACGCAGTGACTAATACGCTCGGTAATGCCCAAGGCGGCACGGTGACGGGTACCCAACTGCCATGGCCCCGTGCGCTCTGACAAGGGCAAAATGAGCTTGGCCGCCACCACTTCACTGCCGCGTACCCAAATAGCGCCATCGTGTAGGGGCGAGTTCACCTGAAAAATTGAGGTAATGAGTTCGGGAGAGAGGCGAGCCTGCAAGGGAATGCCAGCATGGGTAAAGTCTTGGGGGCTGAGCTGGGTGTGGGTTTCTAGGAGAATTAACGCGCCTGTGCGATCCTGAGAGAGTTCTTTCACCGCAGCAACCACTAGATCCACAGCATCATTGGTCAGGGTTGACTCCACCCTTGGTTGGCCAAAAAACTGCCCCCGCCCTAACTGCTCTAGGAAAATACGGATTTCCGATTGGAGAATCACTGCTAGCGCCACCGCTGACCCCACGACCAGATTATTCAGGACAAAGGTGAGAAAGTTAAGTTCAAGCGCCCGACTCAGGGATGCAGCAAAAATGAGGAAGATAAAGCCACGTACCATCCACAGCGTCCGCCGCTCTGCAATGACCCGTAAAATAGTGTAGGTTAAGGCCAACACCAACACCACATCCACAAGCATTTTTAAGCGGGTTTGTGTTTCTGAGGAAACCAGTGGCCACGGTAGGGTTCCAAGGAGGCCAAGGGTGAGGACAATCATCCAAGTACTCTCGTCCTCCTAGGTGGTGGGTGTCAGGCGTAGGGGTAAAACATCGTGAGCCGTAAGATCTGCGTAGGTTTCCCGTTGCGAAATTAGATTCGCCTCGCCTTCACACACCAGTACTGCTGCTGGCCGCGTTAGGCGGTTGTAGTTAGAGGCCATGCTGTAGTTATAGGCACCGGTGCTGGCAATAACAAGGATATCGTTGGGTTGCAGGGGGGGTAAGGTGGCGGCTGGCAGCAAAATGTCGCCGGATTCGCAGTGCTTGCCAGCAATGCAGACAGTGTCAGTGGCAGCGGCAGTCATGCGATTGGCGCACAGGGCGGTGTACTGCGCTTGGTAGGTAATGGGGCGGGGGTTGTCAGACATGCCCCCATCGACAGCAATGTAGGTACGTCGCCCAGGAATGGTTTTGCGACTGCCGACTGTGTAGGCGGTAACGGCGGCTGGCCCAACAATGGAGCGCCCCGGTTCACAAATGAGTTTTGGCAAGGCAAGGTTGCGATCGCGACAGGCATGGCTGAGGTGATGGCTAATGGCTTTGCTCCACGGGGCGATCGCCGGTGGATTATCGGTTTCAACATAGCGAATACCTAGACCGCCCCCTACGTTCAGTTCCCGCATGGGCAGCATAGCCTCCCGCGCTGCTTGGAGCCACTCCACCAGAACGATGCACAAATCAAGGTGGGGTTGCTGCTCAAAGATCTGCGACCCAATATGAGCATGGATTCCAACCCAGTCAAGTTCAGGATGGGCGCGGGCAAACCGGAGCAGCTCAGGAAATTGCTGGGGATCAAAACCAAATTTACTGTCAAGATGCCCCGTGCGGATATACTCATGGGTGTGGCACTCAATCCCCGGCGTCAGTCGCAGCATCACCCGGGGCGGCATTCCCAGATCGTGCTCTTCGGCATAGGCAGCCAATCGTTCTAACTCCAACCAATTGTCCGCCACAATGGTACAGTTCACTTCAAGGGCGTAGAGCAATTCTTGAGGGGATTTGTTGTTACCGTGGAAGTAAATCTTGGAGGCAGGCACACCCGCCGCCAAGGCGGTGTAAAGTTCACCCCCAGAGGCCACATCAATGCCTAACCCTTCGCTATGGGCAAGGGCGCAGGTTGCTAAGGAGTTCCACGCTTTGGAGGCATATAGTACTAGGGTGTCACCCCCATAGCTGTGCTGGACGGTATCGACGTACTGGCGACAAGCGGTGCGAAAGGTTATCTCGTCAAGGATGTAGAGGGGGGAGCCAAACTGGGCAACAAGTTCAACAACATCACAGCCACCAATGACAAGATGTCCTCGAGAATTAGTTTCGGCAGTAAGTGGCAAAATTTGCTGATTTGGTGAAAGGGGGGCAAAGGCTGGAGTCATGGCTGAATGTTGACAGAAATCTAACGGTTAGGAGCGAGCTACTCCTCTCAATTTTAGGCGGGATTTGGGCGATCGCTCACCCTAAAAATATTGTCGCTTCAAAATCTCTCGCGGCTGCCATCCTACTTTGACTGGGAGGGTGCCAGGTTCAAGAAGAAGGGTGGTGTGCCACCCTCGCCATTGATAACAAGCACCTCTGGCACTTGGGCACCGCCCTCTCGCCACGCTTCAATGGCTTCTTTTTGCAGAACCAGTTGCCCCCCTGCTGCCTTCAAGGTTTCAGCTAATAGGCGCTGAGCTTCTGCTTTGCCTTGAGCGCGGTTAATTTCGGCTTGGGCTTGCTGGGCGGCTTCTTGGGCGACATAGACGGCCCGTTGCGCCCGCTGCTCAGCAATTTGTTTGTCTTCTACGGCCTTAGAAAATTCGTTAGAAAAGTCCAGATTCACCACACTGGTGTCAAGGACAATGATGTTGTATTTGGCAAGGCGATCGCTAAGAGCCGTATCAAAGTCATCCTTCAGTTCATCGCGTTTTGTAATAGCTTCTTCAGCGGTGCGGCGAGCAGCAGCAATTTTGAATGCTTCTTGAGTTTGCGGGGCAATGATTTTGGTAACAATATTCTCAAGAGTCCCTTGGGTGCGGCGAACCTCCACAACGGCTAAAGGATCGAGACGAAAATTAATGGCAAAACTGGCGGTAATATCCTGTAGGTCTTTTGTGGCACTTTTGGCAGGAACTTCAAATTTTTGCACCGTAACATCGTAAATATCCACCGCGGCAATGAAGGGGGGTTTCCAGTGCAACCCTTCCAACAGCGGGCCATCTTGAGCCTTCCCGAGAATACTTAAGACCCCTGCTTGACCGGGGTTAATGACCACCACTGCATTGAGCAGAAAAACGAAGATCACCCCCGCCACAATTAGGACAGCAGACATCAGGCGAGAGTTGAGCAGTTGATTCATATAGCTTTCAGGACAATTGGGAAAACCGGATCGCAATGCTCTATCGATCCCATATCTGCACTCAGAGTCTAGTCATGGCGATCCTGCAAGGCTCGTCGGCAGGTGATGTGCCAATTCTAGCAGATGGCAGCCTATGCCTACGGCAGGCTCAGCCTAGACCGTCCACAATGGCTGGCAAGCTAGCTAAACGGATACTGCCGATCTAACGGGCAATAATCTTGCTAGAGTACAGGTAGTCTGTCATTCGCTGAACGTCCTATGCGGTTGCCCATTACTGCTGCCCAAGCGGCTTACTACGGTGATGCCTACTACCGAACACCGCCGCCTGATTTGCCGTCGTTACTGTTGAAAGAGCGCATTGTTTATCTGGGGATGCCCTTAGTACCAGCGGTAACGGAACTGATTATTGCTGAGCTACTGTACTTGCAGTACGACGACCCCGAAAAGCCCATTCGCATCTACATCAATTCCACGGGAACCTCCCGCTACGATGGTGAACCGATTGGTTTTGAAACTGAAGCCTTTGCTATCTGTGATACGTTACGCTACATTAAGCCGCCAGTGCATACGATTTGCATTGGTCAAGCGATGGGGATGGCAGCCATGCTCCTCTCGGCAGGAACAAAGGGGTGTCGCGCTAGCTTGCCCCACGCCACCATCGTGCTTCACCAGATGAAAAGCTATGCCCAAGGCCAAGCCTCAGACATTCAAATTCGTGCCCGAGAGGTTCTGGCCAATAAGGAAACAATGATTCAGATCTTGGCGCAAAATACGGGGCAGCCCCCAGAACGCATTAGCCGCGACATGGATCGGCTGCTATACATGACCCCTTATGCAGCGAAGGAGTACGGTATTATTGACCGGATTTTGGAGCCGGAAGCCGCACCAAAGCTGCCAGCAACACTCAGCTAATTGCCTAGGATACACCCAGAAATTGCATACTAGCCATCAACCCGCTAGCCTATGGGTGTGCACGAAGAGGTTCTAATGGCTCGCAGCAGCCGTCGCAAAGCACAGCAGTTTTGGCAAGACTTTTGGGCGTTTGCTCTCAAAGGCAACGTGATTGATCTGGCGATCGCGGTGGTGATTGGTGGAGCCTTTGGCCGAGTTATCTCGTCCTTTGTTCAAGATGTGCTCATGCCCTTGCTCAACCCGCTCATTCCAGGTGGTCATTGGCGGGRGATGACCGTTGGAAGCGGGATTAAAATTGGCAGCTTTTTGGGCAACGTGCTTGATTTTGTGATCATTGCTCTGAGTCTGTTTGTTATTTTGAGACGTCTGCTGCCCGTCTTACCCAAAACACCCCCGTCCTCGGAACAACGGCAGTGTCCGTACTGTTTAGAGCAGGTTCCCCTTGCGGCAACGCGCTGTCGTACCTGCACCGCTGAGTTACCGCCCCTTTGAGGAGATTTACATGTTGGTTTGGCGATCGCCCCGTTGGCTCCGGTGGTGCTGTTGGCTCCTCTTAGGGCTGTGTTTAGCCCTGCTGCCTAGTTGCGTTTCACCACCAGCCACGAATGGTACCCAGATTGAGTTCTGGACCATGCAACTCCAGCCGAAGTTCACCGATTACTTCAACACCCTGATTGCTAAGTTTGAAGCCCAACACTCTGGGGTTAAGGTACGCTGGGTGGATGTGCCATGGACGGCAATGCAAAGCAAGATTTTAACCGCCGTTTCTGCTCGTACAGCACCAGATGTGGTTAACCTCAACCCTGACTTTGCCTCGCAATTGGCAGCACGGAATGCATGGCTGAACCTTAATGACTACGTGCCCGCAGCGGTGCGGCAGAGCTACTTACCCAAAATTTGGGAGGCCACCACCCTCGATGGCCAGAGTTTTGCCGTGCCTTGGTACTTAACCTCACGGATCACTATCTATAACCAAGACCTCCTCAAGGCGGCGGGCGTGGAAACACCACCCCAAACCTACGCGGAACTCGCCACCGTTGCCAAAGCAGTTAAAGAAAAAACGGGGAAATACGCCTTCTTTATCACTATGGTGCCGGAAGACTCTGCCGAACTCATGGAGTCGATGGTACAGATGGGGGTAACCTTAGTGGATGACGAGGGACGGGCAGCATTTAATAGTCCTGAGGGGCGCGCCGCATTTCAGTACTGGGTGGATTTGTACCGTCAGGGATTGCTGCCGCCGCAAGTGCTGACCGAGGGCCATCGTCAGGGAATTGAACTGTACCAGTCAGGGCAAACAGCACTGCTAATGACCAGCCCAGAGTTCTTAAATACCATTGCCACCAATGCCCCAACGATTGCCGCCGTTTCTGCCCCTGCTCCCCAACTGACGGGGGAGACGGGTAAAAAAAATGTTGCGGTCATGAACCTGCTCGTGCCTCGGCAAACCCAGCATCCTGATCTTGCCGTTGAATTTGCGCTGTTTGTTACAAATAACGAGAATCAACTGGCGTTTGCCAAAGCTGCTAATGTGTTGCCCTCCACCCAAGCGGCCTTAGAGGATCCCTACTTTCAGTCGGTGGGGGAGACAGCCACACCCGTGGAGCGTGCCCGGGCGGTGAGTGCGGCGCAGATGTCGCAGGCACAAGTCCTGATTCCACCAGTGCGCGATATTAAGCAACTGCAACGGCTGCTCTACGAAAACTTGCAAGCCGTTCTGCTGGAGCGCAAAACAATTGATCAGGCTCTTAATGATGCGGCCACCGCGTGGAATAGCCGCTTGTCCTAAGGTTCATAGGTTGGTCAACCGTAGCCCCTCTTCGCTGCATACTGCTGTGAGGGGATGATCCCACGCCTCTACTGGAAATGACACCTGATCGGTGGCGGCAAACACAATCCCCCAGCGGGGAATGGCCTGCCACAGGGGATCCGCAAAGAGGCGGTCAAARAAACCGGCACCGTACCCCAAGCGATACCCCCGGCGATCGCAGGCAATGGCAGGCACTAAGCACAACTCCACCGTTGAGGGATCAATGGGCGGCCATGTTGCTGCTGGTTCTAGAATGCCGTAGCGTCCGACTTGTAGCGCCGCATCAGGGCTGGCAAGCTCGTGCCACACCAAGGTGTTACCAACCACCCGTGGCAGTCCCCACCGCTTCGGAATACTCCAGAGGGAGCGCACATCGGGTTCCCGTCGATGGGGGACATAGGTCAAGATAGTGGTTGCTGCTTGAAACTGGGGCTGAGCCAAGAGGTGCTGACAGAGACGATGACTACGCTCCTGCCACTCACTGTTACTCATCTGCTCGCGCCAGTGCAGGAACTGTTTTCGCAGGATTGCTTTTTGCACGGTGCCCTCCTCGTCCAATGGCTACCTAGGGATTGGCAATATCCCCCTTTGTTAAATCCCAGGCGGGCGATCGCTGACGGCACACCTCGTAAAGGGCAATTCCCACAGCAACGGCAGCATTGAGGCTGTTGGTGCGTCCAGCAAGAGGAATGGCCACAAGATGGTCACAGTGCTTTTGGGTTTGCAAGCTAACCCCTTGGCCTTCGCCACCCACCACAAAGACCGTGGGGCGATCAAATGTGACCTTTGAAAGTGGGATAGAACCTCGTTCTGAAAGGCCATAGAGCCAATATCCGGCGGCCTTCAATGCTTCCAGCGCTTGATTTAAGTTCACCACCCGCGCCACTGGCAAATGATCTAGGGCGCCTGCGGCCGCTTTCGCCACTGTTGCAGTAATACCGACAGCGCGGCGCTGGGGAAGAATCATTCCCTGCATCCCAAGGGCTTCCGCCGTGCGAATCATGGCACCGAGATTTTGCGGATCCGTAATGCCATCTGCTGCGAGCAAAACAGGATGAGGCGCGGTACGTGCCTTTGCTAATAGGTCGTCCAACTGCCAATAGCTGTAGGCGGCCACCTGAATCGCAATGCCTTGATGACGACCCCGCTGGCAGAGTTGATCCAGCCGCTCAGGGGTGACGGTATCAATCACGGCTCCCTGCTGCTTCGCATCGTTCAGCCGTTGGTGAAAGCGCGGATCGTAGCGCAGGGCAGGAATGACCCAAATGCGGTTACAAGGACGACCGCTTTCAAGCGCTGAAAGCACAGTATGCCGCCCGTAGAGTAACTCGGGGGCATCGTTTGCTGGCTCTGGGGCTTCACGGCGGGTGGGGCGGCTCGGCGCGACCCGCTTTCCTTGGCTAGGCCGGTGTTGACGCTGGGGTCGGGGTTTACCACTACTTTTGTGCGGACGCTCGTCACGGCGGTTCAGTTTACGCAGTCGAGGTTTTTCAGTCATTAAGGGAGTCTCAGATATTTAGGAGAAATCAACCGTTAGGGTATTGGCTGGAACGTTAATAATAGGCGATCGCCCCCATAGAAATGCAACTGATCACCCGCAAGGTGATAGCGGGTTGTTTGCCCCAATGCCTCGTAGAACGCCATCTCGATGGTTTGAATCGGTGCCTCTAGGCAGGCGCGTTTAGTACTGGCGATCGCGCCAAACGTGAGGCCGTGATCCGTGAGGCGATAGCCGCCATTGAAATAATTGCAGCCACTAAAGCCCCTCACCCGCTGCTGTGCCGCATCAAACTCAAGAAACACACTATCTAAGGTCACCTCCTGGTCGGTGCCAATCCGCCGTAATTGCCAGCGCTGGCCGGTGAGCTTCTCAACAGAGGAGGTTGAGCGTGGCTCTGAGGTGGGTACCGTTGTAATACGGGTCACCATAACGGTCGGAGTTCTGCCGTTACGCAGTTGGTAGGTCACCCTACTCATGCGACTGGGGCAGCACAGTGGGTCGGTTTCACGATAGCGGGCAAACTTCACTTCAACGGTGCGATCGCCAGTAAACTTAATATTCCCCACGAGGGAGCCATCACTACGAGCGTTCATCAACTCAGGGGAAAGTGTGCCTGCATACCGTCCATCCATAAAAACAAAGGCTTGGTAACCCATTGGCCGACACATCCCATCAAAGCCAATAGTCCCAAGCACAATCTCTACTGCGTTATGTTTAGCTGCTGTCCCAAATAGGTACCACCCCCGCTGGCGCAATGCTCTTTCCGTCGGTGATTGGGGGGCACGGATCACCTGAGCACACTGTTTGGCATTCAGGCTCCACCCCTCAGTGCTCTTGGCGGTTGGCAACGCTTCACCCTGACGATTCCAAGGTTGTGGCGGTTGATCGAGCCATGAGGGAGGCGTAGCTACTGAGGGTAGCCCGCTCAGCGCAAGGAATGAACCAAGAATAAGAGAAGATCGCAGCATCATCGTGTATGGGTGCCAGCCTTGAAGAATTCAGTATTACAGCATCTCTTAATCGTTTCGAAGAGACGCTATCTATTTTAGGACGGTGAATAGTGTCAGTAAGCTCCCCTACCGTCATAACCGTCAGAAAACATCCCATGAAACAGGCGTGCCACGCTCAATAGCCATCTTCACCCGCTTACCTAAGAGCACCTCGTAATACTTTGGCGGTAAGCCATAGCCAGGACGAATCGAGCGAATGGCTTCAGGAGTAATCTCCTCACCTGGGAGCATATCTTTGACAAAATACAGCGATCGCCGATAGACCAGCGATTTTTTCTCCGCCTCAGTGGGGCCATAATGCACGTGACCAAGCGCCTGATACGCACGGCGGGTTTCTTCGACCAGTAACTTCATCTCATGGGGTTCCATACTAAAGGCAGCATCCACCCCACCATCTGCCCGACTGAGGGTAAAGTGCTTCTCAATAACCGTTGCACCTAACGCAACTGCCGCCACTGCCACACCAATCCCCAGCGTGTGATCCGATAGCCCCACCTCGCAGCCAAATAAGTCCTTCAAATGGGGAATTGTACGCAGGTTAGAATCAGTAGGGTCTGCTGGATAGGTACTCGTACATTTCAGCAGCACAATTTGATTGTTACCCGTGGAGCGAATGGTGCGCACAGCCTCGTCTAGCTCCGCCAGCGTTGCCATACCGGTGGACATAATTACAGGCTTGCCAGTTTCAGCCACGCGCCTTATCAGGGGTAAATCAGCATTTTCAAAAGACGCGATTTTATAAATAGGGCAGTTCAACTTTTCCAGAAAGTCAACAGCCGTTAAGTCAAATGGGGTGCTAAACGCAATCAGCCCAAGCTCCTTCGCTCGTTCAAATATCGGTTGATGCCATTCCCAAGGCGTGTATGCCCTTTGGTAGAGGTCGTACAGGGATTGGTTTTTCCAAAGACTTGCTTGATCGGTAATCTGAAACCCTTCTTTAGCTGATTTTATAGTCATTGTATCAGCAGTATAAGTTTGAATTTTTAGCGCATGTGCACCTGATTGTGCAACAGATGTAATAATTTCCAATGCTCTGTCTAGAGATTGATTATGATTGCCAGATAATTCAGCAATAATGAATGGCTGGGTTAAAATAGATGATTTAATGTTCATTGTTAAATCTCTAATAAGTTCCATTAAAATATTAATTATATTTTTTAATTATATCTTCCTTTGCATTATCATTGATCATGAAGCCAATGCCAAACAATAAAGTCGAAATCGTATAATGGCAGTTTTAATTTTCCTTGTATATTTTGATAATATATCTTTTGCCTAAATAATCAAAAAAAACCGGATAATTGTCATTATCCGCTATTCTCAGCAAATTAAATTGTTCTTTAATGCTTTTATTTATATCTAATTCTGAATCTTTTGGTGTCCGTCTTGGGAAATAACTTGGTGTGCCAATCTGATGATTGCCATGATTCAGAATTTCTGGGTATTCATTTATAAATCTATTACACAAATCAATTGTTTTATGAGCTTGCTTGACTCTTATTTCATTGATAAGCTCATGTCCTTCTAAATAGATATAGTCCTTTAGGTAGATTTCACCCTGATCAATTTGGGAAGTTGCCTTAAAAAGAACGATCGGTATTTGATTATGACCTTCTAAAACTGTCCAGCTAACAGGAGACCAACCACGTCCTTTCGGCAAATCACTTGCATGAACAACAACAGATGAACTAAATTTTTCAAGTGTTTTAGTTGACACTTTTTGCCAATAGGAAAGTATAAATAAAATATCTCCGCTCATCAAACTAATCTCTTGATGCACAAAATTTACCTGAAAATTATTTGACAAACTATTGATCCATTCTTCCAAAAAAGGATTTATCCATGATTCTTCTTGAGATAGTATTGATATTTTCAGAACTTTATCCATAAGCTAATACTTCAATAAATGCATTATTTTGCCGCAAATATGCTCACTTCCTTTAATATTAACAATACTCAGGCATTTTTCTAGCCAATTTGAGACGGGTATTTTTAAAATGTAGTTCTCATATGCATCCTTGATTGCAGTTAATGACAATTCTTCGACAACTATCTGAAGGTTATCTTGAGACAAACTACTGGAAAAAATGCTTTGATTTAGTGCAGTTATTACTACAATTCCACTGAGTCCTAAGCACATGCGCTCCCATGTGACTGACCCCCCTGACCCTAAATACCATGAGCAACGGCACATGATCTGTGCCATAGTGTTGGTCTGAATATGCAAGTGACCATCGGTAAAGGCTCGCATCTGGCTAGCAATTTCAAGCCGATGAGGGTTTTGCTGGCCAATGACGACCTCTGGGGCAAAGTCCCCTATCTCTTTTAAGATATTCAAGGCTTGGCCAGTATAGTTATGGGGATCAGTCCCACCAAAGAAGACCAATACTTTCCGAGGATCAAAGGTTGGTCGTCCCTCTGCTTCTATTTTCTGGCGTGCTGCGAGGAATTCTGGTCGTAATAGTGCGTACTCAGGCCCTAAAAGAAGGCAACAGTTCTCAGGTACCAGACCTTCATAACGATCCCAGTGATGAGTGTAATTTTGATCTAGCAACACGTCACAGTCGTGGGGACGATTTGCTAAATCATCAATGGCAAAAATACGTTTAACATATGGACGGAGTTTTAGCTCCCATTCCCGATCAATGCCGTAATGATCCACAATGAGCCAGTCGGGGATTGTGGGACACCGCTCAATGATTTGGCAGGTGTCAATCGCATCAGCGATCGCCCCCACGCCTAAATCATCTGGTGCGGTGGGTTCAGCGGCTTGGGGTAGTTCATAAACCCTAAAGCCCTGCTGCCTAACTAAATCGATACTGTTATGGGGGTGGTTACGGCAAATAAATTCACAGGTTGCACCTCTGCGCCTTAGGGCATCTGCCAAGGTGAGACAGCGCATGAGGTGACCGATGCCAATCATGGTGGCAGAATCCACGCGAAAGAGGATTAGCATACAGCTCAAACTGCCCTAAGTCACCCTAAGCATAGTATAGCTTGATGGTTGTTGACCCTGAGTTTATCGGGAGGTGGCAAAAAACTCGCGGATAGTTGCGGCAATGTGGCCAATTGTAGCATCGCTTAACTCTGGCCAAATGGGTAGGCTGAGGACTTCCCCCGCAAGGCGATCGCTCACGGGATTGGGCGGATATTGCCCCTTGTACATGGGGCAGTGATCTTGGGGAATGGGATAGTAAATCATTGAACTAATGCCTGCGGCTTTGAGAAAAGCAGCTAGGCGATCGCGATCGCCATGGAGCACGCGCACCGTGTATTGATGAAAAACATGACCGGGGACGATTTCAGGCGTTACTAACCCCTCAATTCCGGCTAATTCGCGGTTATAGGTGGCTGCCACCCGGCGCCGTTCTTGGTTCCACCGATCAATATGGGGAAGTTTCACCCGCAAAATGGCTGCCTGCACGCTATCTAAGCGCGAGTTATACCCTAGGGTTTCATGGTGGTAGCGTTGCCGCGAACCATGGACACGCAGCATCCGTGCCTGTCCTGCCAGCTCATCATCATTGGTGGTAATTAAGCCGCCATCGCCATAGGCACCTAAGTTTTTGGTAGGAAAAAATGAAAATGCCCCCATGGTTCCGATCGCCCCGGTCAAACGATTGGCCAACAATGCCTGGGTTGATTCAGCACACTGGCACTGGTCGCAGGGGGGGCAATAGCGGGCACCAAAGGATTGGGCACAGTCTTCAATAATGGCTAATTTGTACGTCTGTGCCAATTCGTGGATCTCACCCATGGCAGCAGGGCGGCCAAACAAATGTACCGGCATGATGGCCTTGGTGCGCGGAGTAATCGCAGCGGTAATATTAGCGGGGTTAAGGTTAAAGGAGCGCAAATTCACATCCACAAAGACCGGGCGTGCCCCCACCAAGCTAATTGACTCCGCTGTGGCAAAAAAAGAAAAGGGGGTGGTAATCACCTCATCACCACTGCCAATCCCGAGGCTACGCAACGCAATCACCAGCGCATCGGTACCGGAATTCACAGCAACGGCATGACGCACCCCCAAATAAGCGGCCACCTCGGCTTCAAAGGCATGAACCTCAGGTCCAAGGATAAACTGTCCGGAAGCTAGCACTTGGGCAATGGCGCGATCAATCTCAGGTTGTAGGCTTTGGTACTGCGCCTTCAGATCAAGAATCGGAATGGTATCCATTTACTCGTGATTAAGTACGTGTTGAGACCTAAATATGTAAATATGTTGAGAATATGTTGAGAACATAGTGAGATACTGTTGCGCAATGCTAGATTCAAACAGGCTGCAACCATCCTCTCACCAAAGCGCAGCCAGTGGCTAGGGTGTTGTTAAAAACAGCAATTGCTCGGTGGGAAAATGATCAAGGTAATAGCCGTCCTGCGCCAAAATGACTAGGAGGTGTAAACCGCAGTCTGGCTTGAGGTGGAGATCCGCCCAAGGGATTGCAACTTCGAGGCACGTCTCTAGAGCATATTGAGCATGGGTGGTCTGAGGCTGCCATTGGTTGTTGGCGATCGCCTCGCTAAACTCAATACATTGACGTTCAATGTCAATGACCAGTTGGTGGTGATACAAGTAATTGAGGGGTGGCTCGTCAGGATACTCCTTTAGGGACAGCGAGCTATTATAGGTCACCACATTGGGGTAGTACCAGCAAAAGTGGACGGTGCCAATCTCGGTACCAAAGGGCTGCTTTTGAGCAGGGGCATCCAGCCGCATATAGATGTTAAGGTGATCAACACCATACCAGAGGCGGTTGATCAGGGTTTGTCGGTGCATTGTGCCACGGTTGCCGCCAATATGAATCCGCCCCGCAAAGTTCCAGTCCTGTTCGTCGCCACGCCCATCAATTTGCGGGTGAATAAACCCTTGGGGAGGATAAGTATCCTTAGCTTCGTGAACTTCAAGTGGCTCATTTAAGTACTGGGGCACCGGCTCGCCAAGAGCCTCGTACAGTGCAATTAAGTGTTCGCGAAATAGCTGATCGAACATGGCATCGTGATTGGAGGAATGCCCCTCACCAAACCACCAAAACCAATCAGAGCCTTCAGCCGCCAAGAGGGCTTCCCACGCGGCTGGGTTGGCCTGCTCTGTTGCGTCAGGATGGCGTTCAAGGGTTTGGCGTGCCGCCGCCAAGTAATCCCAGGCTTTGTTTTTGACCGGATCCCCAATCCACGTACAGAAATTACCGTCAATCCATGAACCACTGTGGAGCGATTCGCCCGCCAGCACAGCTCGCGGCGGATGGGTTTGCAAATATTCGGCTACAGAGACACACTGCAAGTGCGGATGATCACTGAGTAACTGGTAAAGGGTTTCCAGAAAGGGTAAGCCATCGCGAGGATAGTACTCCCAGCAGTTTTCGCCATCGAGGGCGATCGTCACTAGCCACGGTTGCTCAAGGGCAGTGCCGCCGGTTCCTTCGTAAGCCAACAGGTGCTGCCGAATGCCCTCTAACTGGTGGATCAAGTCTGCTGCTGCTGTTTCAGGGGACATGGCACTGTAGGTAAAGCCAATTAAATCGGAGAGACGGTGATCACGAAAGATAATGTTCAAATCTCCACTGCTGGTGGTGAGCCGATAGGGTTGGTACAAAACCGCCGCCTCTTGAACCACCCCTGCTTCATTGCGGTGAAAGTAGGTACCCGTCGTCCAACCTAAGACCGCTTCATCGGAGCAAATCCACTCAAATCCCTGCTCAATGATAGCGGGTAAAATGGCGGGGCTGACGGCCTCTTCGGAGGGCCACAACCCACGGGGGGCACACCCAAAATAGTGTTCGTAGAGCACTCGCGATCGCCGCAGGTGCCGGGGTACATCGTCGGGATACTGAAAGCGGTGCTGAGGCAGGGTCATCTGTGGAACGGCCACCTTTGCGGCATCGGTATCCACCAGTAAGGGCAAGATGGGATGTGTGTAGGGGGTGGTCGTTACCTCTATCTGACCGACCTCTTGCAAGGCGCGATGCTGAGGCACAATTTGCCGCAGAATGTCCCGCTGTTTGGAAATGATCCGCTGGCGATCGCTGAGGCTGAAGTTTCGTCCTTGGGCAAACCACTGACTCACCTCTTCCTCCTGCCAATAGAACGGATCAATCCATGCCAGATTGTGCCATGCCAGCAGATCGCCATAGTCTTGGGGGTGCCAGTGCTGCCAACACCACACTGCCCCTTCCGTCTGCCGTTGCTCGTAGAGTTCGCGATAGCGGGGATGGGGATCAATCATCGTGCGGTGGTGGGCATCAAAAAAATGCTCAATGATAAACCACCGCTGTTGATCCGTGAGTTGCTCGACAGGGGTGAGGGCGGCGGTCAGGTACGGGTCTAGTGCCACACCATTGACATAATCTTCTATTTGCAAAATCAGAGAAGGTACTAAATTGACGGTTTGCTTGAGGCGGGGATACTTCGCTAGCACTAGAATTAAATCTAGGTAATCTTTAGTGCCATGCAAGCGCACCCACGGCAGAAGATACTGACCTGTACGGCAACTTTTGTAGAGGGGTTGATGCTGGTGCCAAACAAAGGCAATGTGTAAGGGATACGCCACAAACGCACCTTAGGTAACGCTACCCTCTAGTATTTCAGGGAATTTTGCCCTCTAGCCAAGTTGTTACACACTTTGACATACTCCCCGCCCTAAAGGATAGAAGTCGCTCTAACGTGCTAAAATAACCTCGTTCTGTAGCACATGAGACACCGTCTTGACCCAGGCGACTGATCTTCCGGGCATAGATTCCCCAAAAATTGACGAATTTTTACAAGAATTAGCCACTATCCAGAATGCCGGTCCCAAGCGAATTGCCCTTTTAGGTTCGCGTCATGTGCCCATTACTCATCAGCATCTGATTGAAATGATGAGTTACGCATTGGTTTTGGCAGGCAACCGCCTGATGACCTCCGGTGCGATGGGAACGAATGCAGCGGCGATTCGCGGTGCCATGCGGGCAAACCCGAACCTATTGACGGTGATTCTGCCCCAGAGCCTAGAACGACAACCGCGGGAGTCGCGGCAACAGCTTGACAAGGTGATGCACTTGGTTGAAAAACCTGAGAATGATCAACTTCCCTTGGGGGAAGCCAGTGCGCTATGTAACCAAGAAATTGTTTCCCGCTGTCAACAACTGATCTGTTTTGCCTTTCACGATAGCCATACCCTTCTGCAAACCTGTGAATTGGCAGAGGAACAGCATAAGGTGGTAACGCTTTTCTATTTTGATTAGTTATTGTGCTGATTCTGATGATTCATTGATCAGGGGTCACCCCAAGGAATTAGGTGGCATAGCAAGTGTGCAAACTGTTTTCGGTTTAACAGTCAATGATTGGCAGTATCGTCTAGACTAACGCATAATACCCTGTAAAATCATCAGACTAAATCAACTGTGGCTCAGCCGTCTAGGTTTGAAGACAGTACAGCTGCAATGCCTCTCCTAACGATAAACAGCACGTTGAGGGAGTTGTTGCACAATCGGCTGTTAGAGAGCATTTTTAGCTTTAGTAGCCAAGGAATGCTTTTACTAGGGGTAGATGCAGCCCGTCCTTGCTATCAGGTGCTCAGTGTCAATGCAGTTGCACAGCAGCTTTTAGGGCAATACCTGCCAAGGGCAGACCTCCTGCAGGATGAGCGCCTAGTGGCTTGCTTAAACCAATGCTGGCAGCAGCAAGTGAGCATTCAACACTGTTACCGCCATCTCTGTTTCAGCTTTATCCCCCTGCCAGAAGACAGTGGGCGAACTACAACTGGTTTTATTCTTGGCCTGCTCGATAGGGACACAAGTCGTAGCCCTATTTATGAAAATCCGGCACGATTGAACCAGTTGCTGGATCAAGTGCTGGGATGTATTTTTTCCTGTGAGAGTACGCCACCTTGGCAACTCACCTATCTGAGTCAGGGGTGCTTCGCCGTAACCGGCTATACGCCCGCCGATTTCTTGAGCCGTGGCGATCAGGGGCTGGATCAAATTACCTATCCCCAAGATTTACCTCAAGTGCTGGCAACCATTGAGCAGGCGATCGCCCATGCCAGCCCCTACGAAATTGAGTATCGCATTCACCATCGGGATGGGCATCTACGCTGGGTGCGGGAGCAAGGCATACCGGTGCTGGATAGCCTTGGCCGCGTGATTGCCATTGATGGGGCGATCGCCGACATCACCCTCTGGAAAGAGCTAGAGTACGCCCTCGAACAACCCATCGCTGGCCTGAATCAGTGGGTTGGCAGTGATTTTGTCTGTCATCTGGCTCAATTCCTCAGCCAGCAGTTGGGCGTGGATCATGTCCTGATTGGGGAGATCAGCGGTCCAAATAATGATTGGCTCACCACAGTTGCCTACTGCTGCCATGGCGAACTGCACCCCCCCCTCAGCTATGCC
This sequence comes from Synechococcus sp. PCC 6716, assembly GCF_022570815.1. NCBI lineage: Bacteria > Bacillati > Cyanobacteriota > Cyanophyceae > Synechococcales > Synechococcaceae > Synechococcus > Synechococcus sp. PCC 6716. The sequence continues at coordinate 26,449 of NZ_JAKLTU010000004.1, read as the reverse complement.
CTAGTTGATACCCCCTGTGCCAACGTTTTGCACGCCGATACCTGTTTTTATAGCCAAGGGGTCGCTCGCCTGTTTCCTAAGGATAAGATGCTGGCCACGGCTGGGGTTGACGCCTACATTGGGATCCCCTTGCGCAACTCCTTAGGCGAAACCCTTGGGTTGGTGGCGATTATGCACTCACAGCCTCTTGAGCGGGTCGCCTACATTGAGGGGCTGCTGAAAATTTTTGGGGTGCGCCTGACCGCAGAACTAGAGCGCATCCGTGCTGAGCGTGCCCTGAAAGCCCACAAAGCGCATCTAGAACAGCAACTGCGCTACGAAAAGTTAATCAGTACCGTTGCCAGCGAGTTTATTAATCTGCCCTTGGCCAACATCCCTGAAGGGATTCACAAGGTTTTGCGTCTATTGGGGGAGATCACTGCCGCCGATCGCAGCTATCTATTTGAGCGAGACACCCCAACCCTAAGGAGCTTCTCGAATACCTATGAGTGGTGTGCAGCAGACATCGAACCTGAACAAGACACTCTTCAAGGGGTTGCCAGCACGGACTTCCCCCTCTTTTTTCAGCAACTGTACACCCAGGGGCACGTGCTTTGGCCGCACGTGAGAGGCCTGCCCCTGAATCTCCCCGATCGCGCTGGCTTAGATGCCCAAGGGATTCAGTCCCTCATTGTGGTTGCCCTGCGCCGTGGCTCTGAAACCATTGGTTTTCTGGGCTTAGATTTTGTCAGGCAAGCGCGGCAGGACTTAGAGACCCTGTTGCCCCTGATGGAGGTGATGGCTGCCACCTTTACCAATGTGCTGGAGCGCCAAGAAACGGAGCGATCGCTGCGAGCCGCTGAAAGCCAATACCGCAGTATTTTTGAAAATGCCGTGGAGGGAATGTTTCAGTCCACGCCGGAGGGTCGCTATTTGGCAGTGAATCCTGCTTTGGCGCGCATGTATGGCTATGCGTCTCCCGATGAACTCATCAATACCATTCATCACATTGCTACTCAGGTCTATGTTGACCCCCAGCGACGGCAAGACTTTATCACAGCTCTGGAGCAGCACCCCACCCTGAGCAACTTTGAATCCCAAGTGTATCGGAAGGATGGCTCCATTATTTGGGTGTCGGAGCACGCCCGCGTCGTTCGCAATGAGGCAGGGCAGGTCTGCTACTACGAAGGTACTGTCGAAGACATTACCCAAAACAAACTAGCAGCCGCTCAGCTTCAGCAAGCCACCGCAGAGATGGAAGCGATTTTTGCGGTGTATCCCGATCTCTACTTTCGGATTGCGGCGGATACAACCATTTTGGACTACAAGGGGGGCAGTCATGCCGAACTGTATGTACCTGAATCAGAACTGCTGGGGCGTTCGATGTTTGAGTTCCTGCCCACCTCCGTTGCGCAGCAATTTCAGGATGCCATCGGTCACGTACTGCGCGATCGCGCTCTGTTGACGCTGACCTACTCGCTTCCCTACCCCCAAGAAGAGCAATTTTTTGAAGCCCGCCTGTTGCCATTCCAGGATGACGAAGTCGTGGCCTTTGTCCGCAATATTAGCGATCGCATTCGGGTGGACGCAGAACTCCGTCGCGCTGAAGCCCAGTACCGCAGTATTTTTGAAAATGCCACCGAAGGCATCTTTCAGTCCACCCCCGATGGTTACTACCTGAACGTTAACCCGGCTCTAGCGCGCATCTATGGCTATGAATCACCTGCGCAACTGCAAGCTGAACTGACAGATATTGCCCATCAACTGTATGTCGATGCCCGACGACGCGACGAATTTGTCCAAGCTCTTGTGAAAAACGGTATTGTTACCGACTTTGAGTCCCAAGTGTATCGTCGCGATGGCCGCATTATTTGGATCTCTGAAAATGCCCGGGCAGTTTACGATAACAACGGTCACCTTGCTTATTTTGAAGGCACTGTTGTTGATATTACCGAGCGCAAACTCGCAGAAAGCACGATTCACTACCAAGCCTTTCACGATCTCCTGACGGGGCTACCGAACCGCGCCCTCTTTGACGATCGCCTCCCCCTTGCCTTAGCGGAATCCCGGTGGTCGCAGCAGCGGGTGGGGGTGATGTTTCTGGATCTAGACCGCTTCAAAGTGATTAACGATACCCTTGGCCATGCCATTGGCGATCAACTCCTGCAACAGGTGGCTGAGCGACTAGTGCACTGCCTACGGGAAACTGACACCATTGCCCGCTGGGGGGGCGATGAATTTACCATTCTGCTGCCGATGATACACCACAGTGATGACTTAGCCATTGTGGCCGAGCGAATTCTCCACGCCCTCAAGCCCGAGTTTATTTTAGATGGCCACCATCTCCACATCACCACCAGTATTGGCATTGCTGTGTACCCTGATCATGGCGAGTCACCCGATCTACTGCTGCGGAATGCAGATACGGCACTCTACCGTGCCAAGGAAACCGGACGGAATACCTACCAGTTCTACACCGACAGCTTTAACTCTGCCGCCCATGCCCTACTGCGCCTTGAAAATGACCTGCACACTGCCCTCAGCCTTGAAGAGCTGTGCCTTTACTATCAGCCCCAACTTGATCTGAAACGGCGACAGATTCACCACATCGAAGCGCTTGTGCGTTGGCAGCATCCCACGCAAGGGTTACTTGGCCCTAGGCAATTTATTAATATGGCAGAAGAAAATGGCTTAATTTTACCCATTGGCGACTGGGCGCTCCGCCGCGCCTGTCATGACTGTCAAGCATGGCAACGCCAAGGATTAGCAGGGGTTGGGGTTGCGGTGAACCTGTCGTCGCGGCAGTTTTTGCACCCAAACCTGCTTGAGGAAATTCAGCAGAGTCTTGCGGCCTCTCAGTTGCCACCGCACCTGCTCACCTTAGAAATTACCGAATCAACCGCCATTCACAACGTCAACCTCACCCAAGAGATTCTCAGTCATTTGCGCGCCCTTGGGGTGGGCATTATCCTTGACGACTTTGGCACGGGGTATGCCTCCCTCACCTATCTCAAACACTTTCCGATCACGGGTCTGAAGATTGATCGCTCCTTTGTCGAAGATATTGTCAGCGATCGCCAAGATCAAGCTATTACCAAAGCCATCATTGATCTGGCAAAAGGACTGGGGTTACCCATCGTGGCCGAAGGGGTGGAAACAGTCGCGCAACTAGAGCAACTTACTGCTTTGGGGTGTGATGTTATTCAAGGTTTTATTTTCGCCAGACCGATGCCCTACGCGGAATTGCTTGAGTGGGTACAGACCGCACCCCCTAGAATAGAGTGTTAAGGCGACGTATTCGGAGGCTGAGCCATGAGTCTAAACGTTGTGCATCTGGTTGGCCGGGTGGGGAGCGATCCGGAGGTGCGTTACTTTGAATCCGGCAGTGTCAAATGCCGCCTCACCTTGGCGGTCAACCGTCCCAGCAAAGACGACCAACCCGACTGGTTTAATTTGGAAATTTGGGGTAAAACGGCACAAGTTGCTGCCGACTACGTTCGCAAAGGCACCCTCCTTGGCATCAAAGGCAGCCTCAAGTTTGATCGCTGGCAAGATCGTACCACCGGTGTCGATCGCTCCACCCCCGTTATCTTGGTTGATCGCATGGAGCTGCTGAGTTCAAGGCGCGATAGCGATCTCAGTGCGGTGCCCTCTGGGTATATGCCCGATCGCTAGGGGATACGATGGCATGGTGGCTACGTCTATGCAAGTTGCACGTGCCTCCTTCGGCAACCGTTTACCACAGCTATGAGCAACTCACCCCGTAACCTGTGGCATACCATGACGCAAACTCTCACCCAAGCGGTAGAGACGGTACAGGCACGGTTTGATTGGAGCCAAGTACCGGTTCAGGAGACTGCACGCAAAACGGAACTCTGGGTTGAGGGAGCCGGGGCACACCGTAGGTATCCCCTCTTGGGCGATCGCTACATCCTTGGCCGCAGTCGCACCAAGGCCGATATTCTCATCGACAGTGAAATTGTCAGTGGTTGTCATGCCGAGCTGCGGCGGTTGACCCCCACAGGGGKCTTTGAGATTCGGGATTTAGACTCCACCAATGGCCTATACCGGGGGCGGCAGAAAATGGCGGTGGATGTGCTCCACAATGGGGATGTGCTGACCCTAGGGCCGCCAGAACTGCAAAATGGGGTCACCCTGCGGTTTGTGAACCCACCGCCTCGCTGGGTAAAGGGGGTGTGCTACAGTCTGTACGGTCTGCTGGGGGTGAGCCTACTGGCGGGGGGGATCATCACTGCCGAAGCAGCGAAGGTTTCTGTGCATCCCATCCCAGCCATTGAGCAAGGCCCCATTATTCTCCTCGATCGCCAAGGGCAGCCGGTGAATCCCGTGGAGAGTCGGCCTCACCAAGAACTGCGCTACCTTAAGGAGTTCTCCCCCTATCTGATCCATGGGGTGCTTGCTTCCGAAGATTCGCGGTATTATTGGCACTTTGGGATGGATCCCCTCGGTCTGGCGCGAGCAGTTGTCACCAATGTACGCGGTGGTGAGTTACGGGAAGGAGCCAGTACCCTCTCACAGCAATTGGCACGTACCCTCTTTCGCTCTTACGTGGGCACCGATGACTCGTTGGGGCGCAAGTGGCGGGAAATGGTCGTCGCCCTGAAGTTAGAGGCCTTTTACAGCAAGGATGAATTACTGTTGACCTACCTGAACCGGGTGTATTTGGGGGTAGGGAACACCGGCTTTGAAGATGCTGCCCAGTTCTTTTTTGGCAAGTCCGCTAAAGACCTCACCCTTAATGAGGCGGCCACACTGGTGGGTATTTTGCCAGCACCGAACCGCTTTAACCCCGTGCGGGATTACGATGCCGCAGTGGATTATCGAAATCGGGTTCTGTTGCGGATGGTACAGCAGGGGCGGGTGAGCAAGGAAGATGCCGATCGCGCCCGGCGATCGCGCATTGAACTTAGCCCTAAAGCCAAGGAGGTGTTTGCGGCGCAGCGTGCTCCCTACTACACCGATCAGGTGTACCACGAGTTGGATCGGCTATTGGGTGACGACCTAGCCCAAGAAGGGAACCTAATTGTACAGACAGGATTAGACCCCACTTGGCAGGCCACTGCCGAAGCCAGCCTCAAAACCTTTATCAATGAGGTTGCGCTCAGCTACGGCGTGAGTCAAGGGGCAATCCTCACCCTCGAACCGAGTACGGGGCTGATCCGTGCCCTTGTGGGCGGGGTTGACTACCAAAAAAGCCAGTTTAACCGCGCGACCCTAGCGATGCGCCAACCTGGCTCCACCTTCAAAATTTTTGTCTTTGCTGAAGCCCTGCGGCAGGGGCGATCGCCCCACGAGACCCTGTCGTGCGAGCCGGTATTTTGGCAGGGGCAACGCTTTGAGGGCTGCCGCCACGGGGGAGGCGCCATGGATTTAGCCACTGCCCTTGCCCTCTCAGAAAACCCCATTGCCCTGCGGCTGGCTCAGGAGGTCGGGCTACAGCCCACGATTCAACTGGCGCAACGGATGGGGCTGAGCACCCCTCTGCAAGCGGTACCCGGTTTAGTGCTGGGGCAAAGCGAAACTACCCTCCTAGAGATGAGTGGTGCCTTTGCCGTCCTCGCCAATGCTGGCAAGCGGATTCCTCCCCACACCATTCTTGAGGTGCGCGACGGCAGCGACTGTACCACCCCCACCGCTTGGCAGACCTGCCGGGTGATCTATCAGGCCAAGACAGAGGCACCTCAGCCGGTGCTCGAGATGGCGATCGCCAACCAGATGACCGACCTATTGACCGCTGTCGTGAGTCGGGGCACCGGTCGCGCGGCAGCACTGAGCTGGCCTGTCGCAGGCAAAACGGGCACCACCAACGATGGGCGGGATCTGTGGTTTATTGGCTATGTTCCTGCTGCAGATGTTCTCACGGGGATTTGGCTGGGCAACGACGATAACAGCCCTACCCAAGGGAGTAGTGGCCTAGCTGCTGCCCTGTGGGGGGACTATATGGGGCAAGTGCTGCAGTAAAGCGCCTACTGCTAAAATTCTGCCTGCTTGCCCTTAGCAGCGACAGCCAGATAAGCTACGATGAACGGGATTGCTGGTATTGCTGAGAGGCGATCGCCATGGCGGATGTGCATACTCTGAGCGAATTCCATCGCCGCTATCCTACAGGCAGCTTGGTCAGTGAACTGTTACAAATTCATGACGACCTCTTTATTGTCAAAACCTCCCTCTTGGTCGGGGGCAGTGTTCTGGCCACGGGAATGGCCGCCGCCCCCACCCTTGAGCAGGCAGAGGATAGCGCCCGGCAACGGGCATTGCAACTGCTGGGGATTCACCTACCCCTACAAACCCAAGCTGAGTTAATTGCCGCAGACCCATCTCCACCCCTGCCCACCAGTCAACGCGCTGCTTTAGGGGCAGCACCATGGCCGGAGGACGAGACCTCAGAGCTGATGTTAGAGCCTGCTCCTCCACCCGTTACGCGGCGGGGTAGGGCTACCAACAAACCCGCCGCAGAGAAAGTGGCTCCGAAACAGGAACCAGTGGACTTTGCCGATGAAATTGCCCAAACCACCGTTGAGATGAAACGCCTTGGCTGGACGGACGCCCAAGGTCGTGCGTGTTTGCTAGAGCGCTATGGCAAGCGATCGCGCCAACAACTGAGTGATGAGGAACTTCTCGACTTCCTACACTTTTTGCAACGCCAACCCAGCCCTGGGGAACCCTCGTTTTAGGCCAATATAGGCCAATGCTAGAACAAACTAGAATCAATACGTAAAGAATATTTATACTCTGGTTGAAACTTAAAGAAAAGCTATAGATTTTTACCGCACCCCTGATCCCGCCCTTAGCCTCTTTACCATGGGGAATGTTGCTGTCGAGGAAAAATCAGTGCTTGGGCGCTTTGATCTCCAAGAGTCTAGTTCGCTAGTTGCGCTTGACAACCGTCGTCAATGGATAATGCGACTCGTGCTGCTGATGAGTCTCTTTACGCTCGTTTTGATGGCCGTTGGCAGTGCCACCCGCGTTATGGATGCCGGTCTGGCCTGTCCCGATTGGCCCCTGTGTTTTGGCACCTTGGTTCCCCAAAAGCAAATGAACCTACAGGTCTTCCTAGAGTGGTTTCATCGTCTGCTAGCGACGAGCTTGGGCGGGATGGCGATCGCCTTTGCGGGGTTGAGCATTGCATGGCGGCACGCCTTGCCCCGTTGGTTACCCTATGCGGCGGCCAGCGCCCTTGCTCTTGTGGTGCTTCAGGGGATTCTCGGTGGCTTGACCGTAACAGAACTGCTGCGGTTTGAAGTGGTCACGGCTCACTTGGGCACGGGGCTGCTTTTCTTTTGCCTGTTGGTCAGCATCACGGTGGGGCTGGTGCCGTTTCAGGGAACCGGCACATCGCGGTGGCTCAGGTTAACCGCTGCCATTGCAACGGTGTGTGTCTATGGCCAGAGCATCCTCGGCGGGCTGGTGTCTTCCCAATGGGCTGTGCATCAGTGCCTGTACGGCGATCGCCTGTGTCATGTGCTCAATAGCCACTTATTAGGGGTTGCGCCGGCCACCTTAAGCGTTCTTGCCGTGGTGACCGTTGCATGGCGTAGCCCCGCCTTGGCAACTGTACTGCGGCAGCTAAGTTTTAGCTTGCTGTTTGTTGTTGCGGCTCAAATTGGTTTAGGGGTAGCAACGTTCCAACTCAAGCTACAGGTGCCGCCGCTCACCGTAGCGCACCAGCTTGTTGGGGCAACTCTCCTTGGCTTACTGGTGGCCTTGACTACCCTTGCCGGGCGCGATCGCGCTGACTCTGCCGCCAATGGGGCGATCGCCCCCTAGCACCCTACAGGACTGACCCTATGCCAGAAACGATCTTGACAGCCACCACGCCTCGGGCTTGGCAAAGTCTATTGGCAGATTATTGGCAACTGACCAAGCCCCGCTTAATCCTCCTGTTTTTGATTACCACCGCTGCCGCTATGGTGGTGGCCAGTGAAGGCACTGTCTCACCGTGGTTACTCCTTGTCACCTTGCTGAGTGGTGCCTGTGCCGCGGGAGCCGCCAACACCATTAACTGCCTCTACGATCGCGATATTGATGCAATCATGGAGCGTACTCGCCATCGCCCCTTGCCATCGGGACGGGTGTCGCCCCTAGAAGCCTTACTTTTTGCCCTCACCCTCGCGGCGATCGCCTTTATTCTCCTCGCCGTCTTTGCAAACCTCCTGAGTGCGTGCTTAGCCATGGCGGGTATTGCGGTTTATGTGGGGGTCTATACCCACTGGCTAAAGCGCTCTTCCCCTCAGAATATCGTCATTGGCGGTGCCGCTGGTGCCATTCCCCCCCTTGTGGGCTGGGCAGCCGTCACCGGTGAACTCAGTTGGGCAGCGTGGGTGCTTTTTGCCATTATTTTTATCTGGACTCCCCCCCACTTTTGGCCCTTGGCCATGCTCATCCAAGACGATTATGCCCGGGTGAACGTGCCAATGTTACCGGTGGTCGATGGCGACGCGACCACTGCACGGCAAATTTTGCTCTATACCCTTGCGTTAGTTCCAACCTCCCTATTGCTGATCTATCCCTGTGGTGTGGTGGGCTGGGGCTACGGTCTAGCAGCGATCGCCCTAGGGGGGGGGTTTCTCTATCGCGCTTGGCACCTCACCCAAGTCCCCAGTGACAAAGAGCGGGCACGCTCCCTCTTCAAATTTTCGATTTTGTATATGATGCTCCTGTGTGGTGCCATGGCCTTAGATCGGATGCTTCTAGCCCAGCTTGATCTGAGCCTTGCAACCGAGTTACAGACCTTGACCTGTTTGTTGCCTTGGAGCTAACTGCATGGACACCCCCGCAAGCCTCTACCGCGACGACTACATCGAGTGCGATCGCCATGGCCTCACCATTCACTGGTATTACTTCCCCTTTGGCGATAAGCGGATCGAATACACTACCATTCGCCACTTTGAAACCGTTGAGCTAGGCGTTGAAGGCAAATGGCGCATCTGGGGGATGGGGTTAGTGCCCCACTGGTTTCACCTCGATCCCCGGCGCCCACAAAAATCAACGGGGATCTTGATTGATGATGGGCATCCCATCAAGGTTGTGATTACCCCCGACGCAGTCGATCAGGTCTTAGCCATTTTGCAAACCCACACCACTGCTGCACCAATGTGAAACAGGCGGTATAATCTAGGTAAATAAAACGTAATAATCCTTAACAATTTACCCTAGACTGCCGTGACCACCCTGCTACAACGCTTCATCCTCATTTCCCCCTTCTTTTTCTGGGGAACAGCAATGGTGGCCATGAAAGAGGTGCTGCCCCATACCTCCCCCTTCTTTGTGGCAGGGGKGCGACTAGTGCCCGCCGGAGTGCTCGTACTCCTTTTAGCGATCGCCTTGGGGAAACCGCAACCAAGTACCCCTAAAGCATGGGGCTGGATTCTCGTATTTGCAGTAGTCGATGGGTTATTATTTCAGGGATTTTTAGCCACTGGCTTAGCCAAGACCGGGGCAGGGCTAGGCTCAGTGATGATTGACTCCCAACCCTTGGCGGTGGCCTTGCTTGCTCGCTGGCTCTACGCTGAGCGCGTCGGGGGGTGGGGCTGGCTGGGATTAGGGCTAGGGGTGCTGGGCATTAGCTGCATTGGCCTAGGGGACGATCTGCTGCACCTGCTACAACAGCCGCAACCGTTCGCCGCCATTTCTTGGCACAACTGGGGGCAGCGAGGCGAATTGTGGATGCTCTTAGCGGCGCTCTCAATGGCAGTGGGGACGATTTTGATGCGGCCAGTGGCACGCCATGTCGATCCGATTGTGGCCACCGGCTGGCATATGGTCTTGGGGGGGCTACCCCTGTTGGCGATCGCCAGCCTACACCAGCCAGCACCGTGGTTGAACCTGCACATTGGAGATGTACTCAACTTAGGGTATGCCACCGTATTTGGCAGTGCCATTGCCTACGGTGTGTTCTTTTACTTTGCGGCTCAAGGCAACTTAACCAGCCTGAGTGCCCTCACCTTTTTAACCCCCGTGTTTGCCCTCACCTTTGGCCATCTGCTCTTGGCCGAAACCCTGAGTCGGCTACAATTGCTAGGGGTTGGTTTCACCCTCATCAGCATCTACCTCATTAATCAGCGCCACGTGCTCGGGAGCCAATGGCAGCAGTTACCCCTATCCAGACAATTACGCCCCTCACAGACCGTTACAGTCAACGTATCGGATCACTCCTAAACCATGCTCAAACGGGAACTGGGTCTCACAGGAGCCATCCTCACGGGTCTTGGCTCCATGATCGGCACGGGTATTTTTGTCAGTCTCGGGATTGCAGCGGGCATCGCTGGCTCATGGGTATTAGTTGCCCTCGCCTTAGCGGCTGGACTGGCATTGTGCAATGGGTTAAGTAGCGCGCAACTGGCGGCCAGCCACCCCCTCAGTGGCGGCACCTACGAGTATGGCTATCGCTACCTTAGCCCCGCCTTGGGGTTCACCGCGGGCTGGATGTTTCTGGTGGCCAAGTCAGCCTCAGCCGCTACTGCCGCCTTAGGGTGTATGGGTTATCTGTTAAGCGTGCTGCCAGCAGTCAACCTCGATGATTCGGCGCCTGTCGTTGGTGCCATCGCCTTAATTTGGCTGCTCACTGGGGTGGTCATTTTAGGGGTGCGCCGCTCCAGCCACGTCAATCTAGCCATTCTCACCGTCACGTTCTTAAGCTTATTGACCTTTGTGATTGTGGCAGCGCAGTACGCCCAACGCCAAGCTTGGGTAGGATTAACCCTAGGCTGGGATCCCTTGCGGTTACCGGATGTCCTCCAAGCCACCGCCCTGATGTTTGTGGCCTACAGCGGCTATGCCCGTATTACCGTCCTCGGCGAAGAAGTAAAAGCCCCCCAGCAAACGATTCCCCGCGCCATTGGTCTGACCATTGGCTTTGTCATGCTGCTCTACGGCGCTGTTGCTGTTGTCGCCCTAGCTGGGGTTGGGTCAACCGCGTTAGGGCAGGCTGCCCACCAGCAAGCGGCTCCCCTAGAGGTACTGGTAACTAGTTTTGGTGTCCCATGGGTGCGTCCCTTCATTGCTGTGGGTGCCATTGCCGCCATGGTCGGTATTTTGCTCAACCTGATCCTTGGCCTGTCGCGGATGGTGTTGGCCATGGCACGGCGGGGAGATTTACCAGCGGTATTGGCGCAGATTAGTCTGGAGGGAGCTCGACCCACGGCGGCCATTCTGACGGTCAGTTTGGGGATTTGTCTGCTCGTGCTCCTTGGCAATGTCAAAACCACTTGGTCGTTTAGCGCCTTCAGTGTCTTGATTTACTATGCCATTACCAACTGGGCTGCACTACAACTGCCAGAGGGCGATCGCCAGTTTCCCCGCTGGTTAGCAATTGTCGGGCTAGTGGGCTGTGGCGGGCTTACCGTTTGGGTGGAGCCAGTGGTGTGGTGCAGCGGCAGTGGCCTCATTGTCATCGGTTTGGCGTGGCACTATTGGCGGCGCAAAGGAAACGCCGCTTGAAACTGCTTGCGGGTCATCGGTTGGGTTACCTCCAGCCCCTCCCCCCCTAGAACCCGTAACGGCTCTCCAGCCACAGAAATCCACACAGGAGCCTCGGGATCATTCGCTGTTGCAGTAAAGATCACTTGGCCTAAACGTCCTTGCATTGAGGTGCTACCACCGCCACGGGTAAACTCTCTTGACACATCAATATAAATTCCATCCGCCTTGACCTCGACGCGATTCAATCGCGTATTTTCAGGAATACTGGTGGCCACATCTGCATTGACCGGCCCAGCAAATAACCGCTCCAGTCGGGACTTGATCAAGAGTTCTGGTTGGGCTGGGTCACCCTCAAGGCGGACTGTCGTTGGCACCAATACCAATGCATCTCCCTCACTCACCAGCCAAAACACTTGCGTGTCCTGCTGTCGAGCAACATCGGTGGGGGTGGGTTGCGGCTGTGGGTCATCAAACCGTGGTGGATTGAGGGTGAGCCATACTGCCGTCCCTGCTGAGGCCAAGCCGACTGCCGCTAGCACAATTAGAGCAGGACGGGAACGAGTCACTTTCGAGATCACTGGCTTGTCTCCTTGCTGGAGTGCACCTAACTACCTTAGGACGCAATGCATCGATGTATCGGTTCCCTATACTTTAGCTCTTAGCAGATAAATAGGGCAGGGCTAAATAGAAACTGGTAATGGTTTTGGCATCGACCACCTGCCCACTGCGAATAGCCGCTTCAAAATCGGGAATACTGAACTCTAGAGTTTCGATGCGCTCATCATCATCCTGCGCTGGAGGGGTGGCTAAGGGTTCAAGATCGGTGGCCAAATAGGCGTAGATGACTTCATCGGAGTAGCCAGGGGCAATGTAAAACTCGCCAAGGGGTTGCCACTGGTGGGCACGGTAGCCCGTTTCCTCTTGTATTTCCCGCTCAATGGTCTTAAAGGGATTTTCATGATCCTCTACGGTACCAGCCGGAAATTCAAGGAGATACTTCTCAGTAGCAAAACGGTATTGTTTCACCAGTACCAGATGACCACTAGGGGCTACAGGCACCGCCAAAGCACCCCCTGGATGCCGCACCGTTCCCATCACTGCCACTGCACCGTGGGGGAGACGATACTGGTTGACCTCAAACGTAAACTTGCGACTACGGCAGAAACAATGACGTTCGAGCACCTCAGCGGGACTGTGGGTGTTACTCATGTTTAGCTTACCAGTTGGCGATCTGTGAGTATTTCATAGCCCGTCTTGGTTACCAAGACAGTATGCTCAAACTGGGCTGACAGGGAATTGTCCACCGTCACCGCTGTCCAGCGATCCTGCAAAATTCGCACCTGCTTCGACCCAGCGTTCACAATGGGTTCAATGGCAAGGGTCATCCCTGAGCGCAGTCGCACATTCTTCAATTCATTCGTGCGAAAGTTAAACACTGACGGCTCTTCGTGAAGATTGCGCCCTACCCCATGGCCAGTAAAATCCTCAACCACAACAAACCCATTGGCTTCCACGTAGTCTTGAATGGCTCCCGCCAAATCCATCAGGTAGTTGCCTTCTTTGACTTGCTCAATCCCCCGATAGAGTGCTTCTTCGGCTACTTTGACTAATTTACTGGCACTCTCCGACACCTGACCCACGGCAATGGTAATGCAGGAGTCACCATGGAACCCATTGTAGTAAGCACCGGTATCGATTTTCACAATATCGCCGTTGCGGATTACCTTGCGAGGGCTGGGGATACCGTGAACCACTTCATTATTAATTGAGGCGCAAATGGAAGCCGGAAACCCTTGGTAACCCTTAAAACTGGGGGTAGCTCCCATCTCCCGAATTCGCTGCTCCGCATAGGCATCAAGATCGGCGGTGGTCATCCCGGGCTTGATGATCTCGGAAATTTCTTTCAAGACGGTAGCCACAATCCGTGAGGCTTGCCGCATAATGTCAATTTCCCGCTTAGATTTAATTTCAATCCCACGGCGGGGGCGGGTTTGCACGGGAGTGGTGGGGGGAGTGAGCAGATTACCAAGGATATTCATGAGTGTGAGCCAAGGGCAACCGAACAATGATTCCTTTTCAGGATAACGCTGTTCTGGTCGCAAGGGAATCGAGGGAACTCAGCGGCGGAAATGGTCGTGATACATTTGCTTAAAGCGTTGCTGTTGCACGTGGTGATCGACGATGGGGGGCGGATAGCCACAGCGATGACGCTCCAACGGAGAAATACTCCCGGATAGTAACTCTGGCGTGTCAACCGAGCGCAGTTCCGGTAGCCACCGACGGATATAGTCGGCATCGGGGTCAAATTTCTGTGCTTGGCTCATGGGATTAAAAATGCGCAGTGGCTTTGGATCCATGCCACTGGAGGCACTCCACTGCCAGCCGCCATTGTTTGCGGCTAAATCGCCATCGATGAGGCGCTGCATAAAATACCGCTCCCCCCACTGTGGATTAATGATTAAGTCCTTTGTGAGAAAGCTGGCGACAATCATGCGACAGCGGTTGTGCATCCAACCGGTTTCGTTCAACTGGCGCATGGCGGCATCCACTATCGGGTAGCCGGTCTCGCCGCGACACCAAGCCTCAAACTGTGATATGTCATTTACCCACGGAAAGCTGGCAAACCCTTGACGATAGGGACGTTCGGCCAACTCTGGAAACCAGTAGAGGGCGTGCTGATAGAATTCCCGCCAGGCCAGTTCCTGCTGCCACGTGCGAATACTCGCACGGGCTTCATCACTACGGGCGTGCTCGAGGGCTGCTTCACTGGCGGCCCAGACGGTGCGAATGCCGATCACGCCAAATTTTAAGGCAGGGCTTAATAGGGCAGTGCCGGGTCGCCCGGGGTAGTTCCGCTGCTCACCGTATTCGTAAATGGCGTGCTGGCTAAAGTGCGCGAGCTGTTGGGCTGCTGCTGCTTCTCCTGGAGCTAAAATCAACTCCCCCGACCAGTCAAAGCCTAAGTCATGGGTGCTGGGCAAGGGGATGCTCGCTATTTCGGTGGCCTCTAGGGGGGCAAAGTCTGGTGGCGGTGGCACGGGAGCGGCTTTGGGCAGGGCTGACCAATTGCGCCAAAAGGGGGTATAGACGGTGTAGGGCTGTCCCTGTTGGGTTTGCACAGCACTGGGGGGGTGCAATAGCTGATCCCACTGGCGGTGAACGGCGATGCCAAGGTCATTTAGGGTGGCGGCAACGGCGCGATCGCGCTCTCTGGCGTAGGGTTCCACGTCTTCGTGCCAGTGTACCGCTGTGGCCTTTAAGGTGGTGGCCACCTCTGGGATCACTTGCCGCGGATCCCCCTGCACCATGAGCAGACAGCCTCCCCGTTGCTGGTACGCTTCCTTGAGCGCCTGTAGGCACCCCAGCAAGTAGGCCACCCGCACTGCGGCCACATCTTGCCCTTGCAGCAGTGCTGGGTCAAAACAGAAGACTCCAACCACCGTTGGGGTGTGCTGCCGCGCTGCGTACAAACCTAAGTTATCGGCAAGGCGCAGGTCGCGGCGGTGCCAAAACAGATGTAGGGGGTAACTCATCCAAACCTCCGGCAACCCCCTTAGTAAGGGGAGGATGTCAAGGCATCTTTAACATCTTAAAAGATAGAGGTAATGCAGTTATGGGTGGCCGCCTTCAGCTCTGGCGGTTCCTCGTTGGGGTCAAGCTGACGAAACTGCTCATAGGGCATGGTTTCTTGGAGGCGGTTAATGACGCAGGTGCAGTAGCGATCGCCGCGATCGCCAAAGCCGGCAGGTGCTTGCGCCGCAAACTTAGGTTCACAGTCAGCCATAAAGGCAGCAACCGCTTCTGGTGGGTAAGTATTGGGTGTATTTGCTATAGTGGGCAGCGCCCCAAGGCATAGGCTGCTGGCTCCTAGCAAGGCAGCAAAATGTTTCACCGCAGGTCTCCTAAAAAGGGTATTTCTAATTTTGCCAAAGGACTCTCTGCTGCAAATTCAAATTTTTATTGAGGCAATGGACAAGACAAACGGCTTTGCCTATACTTAGCTATACTTAGTTGCTCAACCCGATTCCTAGCCGCAGAATATCTGGGGAACATGAAAGCAGGATCCAGTCTTGGGACGTGCCCAAGGATTCTGATGTTTTTTAGAGCCTACAGATATTTAGCACAGGCTTCTTATTTTTCTGTCTTGAGTTATTTGCTAAGGAGGCTCCCATTTCTGAACCACTTTCCCTAACCCAAAGCTTACGGGGAACCCGTGAGGTGCGTGATGACTACCAAGTTTTCCGCCTGACGGGTCTCATCGATGCCTTCTCGGAGTCTGCCTTCCGCAAAGTCATTACCAAGTGCTTTGACGATGGCCCAGCAAACATTATCCTTGACCTCTCGAAAATTGAATTTCTTGATAGTTCAGGCTTGGGAGTTCTTGTCCAACTAGCCAAAAAGGCACAGGAGCACCAAGGGCAACTCCAGATTGTCACCAATCCACGGGTGACCCAAACCGTAAAAATGGTACGGCTCGAAAAATTTCTGCCCCTCCAGCCAGATTTGGCCACGGCGATCGCCCAGATTACGGATCAACCCTCTGCCTCGTAACGTCGCTCTATGGTTGCAGTCCTCAGGGGCGATGTCTCAGCCCCATGGTTATGATGGCGTCTGCCCCTTTTTTACCCATTGCGTCGGATGCAATTGCTGCTCAGCGCTTGTCCCCTTCTGCCCTTGCTTACTTTGGGGATGCGGTCTATGAGCTGTTTATTCGCTTTATCTTTTTGACTCCCCCCCAACGGATCAATGCCTACCACCACCAAGTCGTGGCACATGTCCGTGCTGAAAGCCAAGCTCGCTACATGGACATTCTGTGGCCCCACTGCACCGCCGCAGAGCTGATGATCTTTCGCCAAGGTCGCAATGCGGCGGCGGATGGCCCCAAACGGGTGCCCGCTAAAATCTATCGCCAAGCAACGGGGTTTGAAGCACTCTTGGGCTATCTCTATCTCACGGATCCGCAACGACTACAAGACGTTTTAGCTCTGCTAGAGCAGCATATTCGGGCAGAGGTAGCCGCAGCGGAATCGCTGTAATGAAATGTAACCACAGCGTGATAGGATGCTTAGTGGCCAGTTTGAGGCATCTCAAGATGCTCCGCGTGCTGCTGTGACGGTTCCCCATTCGGCATCTGCGCCCTCCCCTTCAACAACTGTTCCTAACCAGAGTGCAACTGGTGGAGCGATGGCGGAGTTTTACCAACTCTGTCGCGAATTATTCACGACAAGCTTGGTATTGATGGCGATCGCCTTTGGGACTGTCTGGGTCATCTACGACCTAAACACAGCCTTAAACTACTTACTGGGAGCAAGTGCCAGCCTGATTTATTTGCGCTTACTTGCTCGCAATGTGGAACGCTTGGGACATGACCAGAAAAAGCTAGGAAAGACACAGCTTCTCGTTGTGGTGGCGGTCATTATTTTGGCTGCCCGCTGGCACGAGTTGCACATTATTCCCGTATTTTTGGGATTTTTGACCTACAAAGCCGCCATTCTGGTCTATATGTTTCGTACGGTTTTACCGTCCCCCTAACGACTGGCTTTGTTGTGCTTAGAACATTACGTGCGGAGGCATGATGCCTTTGATACACCTTTGGACCTCTCTCCCCGTTGCCAAACTCGAGGTGGGTCATCACTTCTACTGGCATATTGGCAACCTCAAGGTTCACGGTCAAGTGTTCATCACCACATGGATTGTGATGGGCATATTGATCGTGGCGGCTCTTGCGGCCTCCCGGAATATTCAGCGGGTTCCCAGTGGTATCCAAAACCTCATGGAATATGCCCTTGAATTTATCCGTGACTTGACCAAAAGCCAAATGGGTGAACACGAATACCGTGCTTGGGTTCCCTTTGTGGGAACACTGTTCCTGTTCATTTTTGTCTGTAACTGGTCAGGGGCGCTGGTGCCGTGGAAACTCATTGAGTTACCAGAAGGGGAATTGGCAGCACCCACCAATGACATTAATACCACTGTTGCCCTTGCGTTGTTGGTCTCCTTGGCTTACTTTTACGCAGGGCTGCGGAAGCGGGGGCTAAAGTATTTCACTAAATACATTGAGCCAACACCGGTATTGCTTCCTATTGCCATTTTGGAAGATTTTACAAAACCTCTTTCCCTGAGCTTCCGTCTTTTTGGCAACATCTTGGCGGATGAACTGGTGGTAGGGGTCTTGGTGTTGCTTGTTCCCCTGTTTGTGCCGTTACCGGTCATGGCGTTGGGGTTATTCACCAGTGCCATCCAAGCCCTTGTCTTTGCAACATTGGCCGCCACCTACATTGGTGAGGCAATGGAAGGGCATGGGGGAGAGCACGAAGAGGCTCACTCCTAAAGGGTACATACCCTGCTATTGTTATCTTTTGGAAATTTTGTTTCGTCCCACTACAGTCTGAGGAAATAAACTATGGATCCGTTAGTCGCTTCTGCTTCTGTGTTGGCTGCTGCTCTGGCTATTGGTTTGGCCTCCCTAGGCCCTGGCATCGGTCAAGGGAATGCCTCGGGTCAAGCCGTTGAAGGTATTGCGCGGCAACCAGAAGCGGAAGGTAAAATTCGGGGTACATTGCTGCTGACCCTTGCCTTTATGGAATCCCTGACGATTTACGGTCTGGTGATTGCTCTCGTGCTGCTGTTTGCTAACCCCTTTGCATCCTAAATAGCCCATGGTGGGGAAGGCGAGCTATGTGCGCTTTCCCCTTTTGTTCCGCCCCATTCTGGAGAGGCTGATGTTTGATTTTGATGCCACCCTACCCTTGATGGCTGTGCAGTTTTTAATTTTGACCGTCATTTTGAATGCGCTGCTGTATAAGCCGTTGGGTCAGGCACTGGACAATCGGGATGAGTACATCCGCACCAATTTGCAACAGGCCAAGGAGCGGCTGCAACAGGCCACCGAGCTAGCCAATCAGTACGAACAGGAATTGGCATATACCCGCCGTGAAGCCCAAGCGATCATTGAAGAGGCACGGGCAGAGGCACAAAAAATTGCCACGGCTGAAATTGCAGCAGCACAGCAGGCCCTACAGGCAGAGTTAATGAAGGCTCAAGCAGAGATTGATCAGCAAAAGCAGGCGACACTGCAGGCGCTCGAAGGTCAAGTGAGCAGCTTGAGTGAGCAGTTGTTAGCCAAGTTACTGGCCTAGGAGTTTGGGTCATGGACGCAGTAATTTTAATGGCAACGGAAGAGGTAGGGCATTTTGGCTTAAACACCAATTTGCTCGAAACCAATGTGATTAATCTTGCCATCATTATTGGGGTACTGGTTTATTTTGGTCGTGGTCTGCTGGGCAAAACCCTTGGCGATCGCCAGCAACAAATTGCAACGGCGATTGCAGAGGCGGAAGAACGCCAACGCACCGCAGCAGCTCGCTTGGCTCAGGAGCAGCAGAAGCTAGCCCAAGCAAAGGAGGAGGCAGCGCGTATTCGCGAAGAGGCGTTGGTTCGTGCCAAGGCAGCCAAAGAAGAACTGATCGCCAAGGCACAGCAGGAAATTGAGCGCTTGAAACAAACGGCCTCTCAAGACACCAGTGCGGCAACGGAGCGGGCGATCGCCGAGATCCGTGAGCGCATTACCGCCCTTGCCCTAGCTCAAGCGGAGCAGCAGCTCAAAGAGCGCTTGAGTCACGATGCCGAGCTTCAGCGCACCCTTGTTGATCGCAGTATTGCCCTACTAGGAGGCAAATGATGCAGACCACCATCCGTGGTGAACTTGTCGAACCCTACGCCGAAGCCCTACTGTCTTTGGCGCAGTCGCACAATCTCGCTGATCAGTTTCAGCAGGATAGCGGTTTGATTTTAGACCTACTGGCCGCCTCAGCGGAACTGCAAGAGTTTTTAGCCAACCCGCTCATTAATCCTGATGCTAAAAAGAACGTCCTGCGGCAGCTGACCGTGGATAAGGTACATGGCTATTTTCTCAATTTCCTCATGCTGCTGGTGGATCGGCGGCGCATTAATCTGTTAGCTGCCATTTGTCAGCAGTACCGCGCCCTGCTGCGCAAACTCCGCAATATTGTTTTGGCGGAAGTGATCAGTGCTGTAGAACTGACGGAGCAGCAACGCCACGCAGTTGTGGAGAAGGTAAAAACCATGACCGGTGCCGCTGATGTTGAACTGGCGATCGCCATCGACCCTGAACTCCTTGGTGGTGTGGTGATTAAAGTTGGCTCACAAATTTTTGATGCCAGCCTGCGTGGGCAGCTACGGCGCTTAAGTGTCAGCTTGGCACAACCGGTGTAACTCTTTTTGTACCTTTTTGTAAACTGTCTAACCCTTGAGAGCAATTCCTATGGTAAGCATCAGACCCGATGAAATCAGCAGCATTATTCGTCAGCAAATTGAGCAGTACGAGCAGTCGATCAACGTCGATAACGTGGGTACTGTGCTACAGGTGGGCGACGGTATTGCCCGCGTCTATGGCCTTGATAAAGTGATGGCCTCAGAACTAGTGGAATTTGAAGACGGTACGGTGGGTATCGCCCTCAACCTCGAAGAAGATAACGTTGGGGTGGTGCTGATGGGGGCTGGCCTAGGCATTGAGGAAGGCAGTACGGTTCGTGCCACCGGTAAAATTGCCTCGATTCCAGTGGGTGAGGCCGTCATTGGCCGTGTGGTGGATGCCCTGATGCGTCCCATTGACGGCAAAGGCGAGATTCACGCTACCGCAACCCGCTTGCTAGAGTCCCCCGCCCCCGGGATTGTGCAGCGGAAGTCGGTCTGCGAACCCCTGCAAACTGGCATTACCGCCATTGATGCCATGATTCCCATCGGTCGTGGCCAGCGGGAGTTAATCATTGGCGATCGCCAAACTGGGAAAACAGCCGTGGCAATCGATACGATCCTGAACCAAAAAGGTCAGGACGTGATCTGTGTCTATGTCGCTATTGGCCAAAAGGCCTCCAGCGTTGCCCAAGTGGTAAATGTTCTGCGGGAACGGGGTGCGCTTGACTACACCATTGTTGTCGCAGCCAACGCCAGTGACCCTGCTGCCTTACAGTACTTAGCCCCCTACACCGGCGCTAGCATTGCCGAGTACTTTATGTATCAAGGCAAGCATACCCTAGTGATCTACGATGATCTCTCGAAACAAGCGCAGGCTTACCGGCAAATGTCATTGTTACTGCGTCGTCCCCCCGGTCGCGAAGCCTATCCGGGGGATGTGTTCTACCTCCACTCTCGTCTATTAGAGCGCGCCGCCAAACTCAATGACGCCCTAGGGGGTGGCAGTATGACCGCACTACCAATTGTGGAAACCCAAGCGGGCGACGTGTCTGCCTATATCCCCACCAACGTGATTTCCATTACCGATGGCCAGATTTTCTTGTCGTCTGACCTGTTTAATGCAGGTTTGCGACCTGCGATTAATGCGGGTATTTCTGTGTCTCGGGTGGGTTCGGCAGCACAAATTAAGGCAATGAAGCAGGTGGCTGGCAAACTCAAACTAGAACTTGCGCAGTTTGACGAACTCCAAGCCTTTGCGCAATTTGCCTCTGACTTAGATAAAGCAACCCAGAATCAACTGGCGCGGGGTCAGCGGTTACGGGAAATCCTCAAGCAGCCCCAGTACTCGCCCATTCCGGTGGAGTACCAAGTTGCGACCATCTATGCGGGCACCAATGGCTATTTGGACGATATTCCCGTTGAAGCCGTGGCTAAGTTTGTCGCTGGCCTGCGGGATTATTTGGCAACGAGTAAACCACAGTACGGTGAAGCGGTACGCAGTAGCCAAAAACTCGACGAAACCGCAGAAGCTCTGCTCAAAGAGGCGATCGCCGAATATAAAGCAGGCTTTACTGCCTAGGTTCCTCCACAATTAGCTGAGGGAGTGCGGGGGTAGATACGCCCCGCACTGTACCGTCGAGAGGCAGTCAGTACGGGATACAGATACCCCCGTGCCAATTGCAGACTGACAATACTGACATCCTCCCCGCCCCCTTGCGGCGGGGKTTTTCGCTCACATTCGATAAAACGGCGCTGCCGGAATCTGAGACAACTCCACGGTAGAGTATTCCGTGTCTGCTTGCAGAGGGGTCTTGCACTGGCTCCCCGACGAAGTGAGACGTCCGCACGCCAACTAGGTGTGTTGGCGTTGCTGAATAGAGGTATGATTTTCGGGTTTGAGTCTTTTGCTGCCCTCACCTTAGCCCTCTCCCAAAGGAGAGGGAACAAGACTCTTAGCTCCCTTCTCCCCAAGGAGACGGGTTGGGGATGAGGGTCTCCCTAGGGAGACGGGTTGGGGATGAGGAAATTCATAGCCACATTCAGCAAAACCGGTGTGTTTACTCAACACGGGGGTGCGCTTTCTTCTGATGGCCAGCCCCTGCGAGATTGCTTGCCCTCAACGCTGCGGCGGTGCTACTGCGGGGCACGTCCCGAGAAGACCCTTGAGGGGGCGACAGCAGGGTTTTGAGGATCACTACGCTAGCAATGGCAATTAAGAAGTAACCAAATGCTTGTTGAAGTTTTTGGGTGGAGACTCGCTGTCCCCAGTAGCTTCCTAGCAAGGAGCCAAGGGCTGCGGCAAGGGTTAATGTCAGCGTCAGGCGTGGATCGAGTGTTACAGTTCCTAAGTAGCCCCATACCCCAGCAACAGAATTCGCTGCAATAATTAGTAGCGATGTGCCAATTGCCTGCCGCATAGGAATTTTACCCAGTAGCACCAGGGCTGGCACAATGGCAAAGCCACCTCCCACCCCAACTAATCCGGTGAGAAGTCCTACCCCTAGCCCCTCGGTAGGCAGCCAAAGCCAGCAGTATTTGCAGGCAGGCGGGCGATAGAGTTGGCTTTCTAGGGTGACCTCTGGAGGCATCAATTCGGGTGGGGTGGAGCGTTGCTGCCGCCGAATCATTAAAAAGGCAGCGATCATCATGGTGCTGGCAAAGAGTAACAGCTGCACGGTGTCGGTAATCCACGGCAGGGCAGCCAGTCGTGCCCCTAGGTAGGCACCAAGCATTGTGGCGGAGCCAAACACAAGAGCTAATCGCAAATTTACGTAGCCCCGTCGCCATTGGGGAATGGCCGCTAAGAGGCTGACACTGCCAACGATCACCAATGTCATGGCGATCGCCACCTTGGTTGGAATACCCATGACATAGACCAGAACCGGCAAGGCCAAGACAGACCCACCGCCCCCTAAAAGCCCTAAACTCAGACCGATGGCGATCGCTAACCCATGCCCCAGCCAATACCCTAACATCGCCTACTTCCTGCGCGGGCGATTCATGGGCAGAAGCGCAAGGAGCCGCGCCAAGGCGCACGTGTTTGTAATGCCTGCAAACAGTAGGCCAGCCCCGACAAATCCTGAGAGGAGAAAGAAACCGGGATTCACCGTAAAGCCAGCGATCACCCCCACAAGGATCAGGCTGCCAGCCACAATTTGCACTTGGCGCATGAGGCTGATGGGGGCAGTACTGCCACCGTACCCCGCCTGCTGCCATGCCTGAAAGCCACCCTGCAATTCCCTGAGGTTGCTTAGCCCTTTGGCCTGGAGTATTTCCCACGCTAGGTGTGAGCGGCGACCCGACTGACAATAGAGAACAATGGGGATATTGAGGGTAGGCAGGTGAAGGTCTTGGACATCAGCCAGAGGGCAAAGTAAGGCACCGGGAATATGGCCACTGGCGTACTCGTTGGGTTCACGCACATCAATCAGCAGCAGGTCGCGATCGGCAAGTGCCCGATGCAGTTCCGCAGCGGTGATGAGGGTTGGCGTAGGGGTGATGGTCATCATGTCCTCCTATTTCTTAAAACGGATAGCGTACGTTCAAGTTAGATGGCTAAACCGCCGCAACGGCTAAGCCACAACGTTCATTGGCCGGTACAGCTTCCATCATTTTTTGTGGGTTGGGTAGGTTCAGACTGGCCATAAATTCAATAAATTGCTGGCGATCGCGCCCAACAAAGCGAGGGTTAAACCGTTTCTCTTCACCAATCGTGGACACAGTAAAGCCGCGATAATCATGGCCGGGATAGACGAGGGTGTCGTCTGCAAGGCTAAAGAGGCGTTGGGTAACGGCATCGTAGAGAGCACCCGCATCGCCACTTTGAAAATCGGTGCGGCCACAACCGCGAATGAACAGCGAGTCTCCTGTGAGTAGGTGGTCGCCATTGACCAAGAAGGCTAGATGACTATCGGTATGGCCAAGGGTGGCGAGCGCCTGAATGGGAATAGCCCCGACGTAAATTGTCTCTTGATCCTGCAAGAAACCGTCTGCACAGTCCACCTTGGCATTTTGGGGGACGAGGGTACGACAGCCCGTGTGCTCTCGCAGTTTTCCTGCACCAGTAATGTGATCCGCATGAACGTGGGTTTCTAAGCAATAGCGCAGTTTTAAGCCCAACTGCTCAATCAACAACAGGTCCCGATCCACCTGCTCCAAAACACTATCCACCAGCGCTGCTTCGCTCGTGGCTGGGTCAGCAATCAGGTAAGAATAGGTCCAAGTGGCTTGGTCAAATAATTGCCGGAATAACATGTGCAACTCCCTATAGACCCTCGGTAAATCTTAAGCGATCCTGTGCAAGGATAACTAATATGATTATATAACCAAATAGTTGAATAATGTCAAGGCGTAGAGGGGACGCTCCAACCCATAAGCGGCCATGGCAGCTAGACCTAACTACCGTCCCGATGTGAACCTGAAATGTCGAAGCTGTAACATTGTCAGCAGAAGCTAACAAAAGGACGGCAAAACAAGAGTACCTCTATGAGCGAGGGGGCGATCGCCCTTAAAATTGAAAATAGCAGATAAAAATGCAGGACAGCAATGCAACAATGTCCTGCAATTGCGTGTAGGGAGTGAACGTAGCTTAGGTATCCCACCATAACCAATAATTTAGCGCAGGCAAGCTATGGACGTTAAGCCTTCAGTTCAATCCTTGACGGAACAAGATGTCATTCAACGCCAAGCCGTCAGCCAACTCCTGCGAGCACGCTTACGAGCCACTGCAGGGGTCACCATCAGTGATGCCCCCCTCCCCATGGCCACCCCCAATCCCATGGGGTTATCTCCCCTAAAGCTGCCAACCCACGCCAATAACGATCAAACACCGCCCACGTGACTTACCGCTATTGAATCAACGATTACAACAGCAGCTTCCTACCCAACAGAGGGAAGGGAAATGCCTGTGTTAAAGTTGCCAGCTTGGAAGACTCTACACCAATGACTTGGCGTTCGTCAGCCATCCTACGCGATAGCTGGTGCAGGACATTCTTCCGGCAATATACTAGTTTAGTGTGCGGCGTTGCCACACGATGAGGACTATAGCACAGTTGGCGTTGCTGAATAGACGTATGATTTTCGGATTTGAGTCTTTTGCCGCCCTCTCTTTTGGGAGAGGGCGAGGGTGAGGGCAATTCATAGCCACATTCAGCAACACTGCACAGTTTATTACCGCAATTCATCTCACGCTTCAATCAACGATTTGAAGCAGAGGATTCTTGCAGTTATATGCTAAAGGGTGCGTGAACTACCGCTCATCATCGCTACGCGATAGATAAGCGGCTTCCTTGTTCAACGGGGACAGCATCTAGCAAAACCGAAGTTTTACCAGATGTCTTACGTCCCCTCCCAAAGGCAGTAGAGCTAGTTCCTAACTCCAATACCCGCAAGGCTTCATTTCTTATGTTGATTGCAGCATTTATATCCCTATCATGCTCTGTATTACAAACATCACAAGTCCAATTGCGAACATCAAGCGGTAGGTTACCCACTTGATTGAGGCAAACATGACAGGTTTTTGAGGAAGGAACGAAACGATTGACTTCGATATATATCTTCCCTGCTCTTTCAGCTTTGTACTTGAGCATGGTACAAAACATCCCCCAGCCAGCACCACTAATCGCTTTGGCTAGCTTGGGATTTCGCACCATCCCTTTCACATGCAGATTTTCTACAGCAATCACTTGGTTTTCGTTGACTATCTTGCGGGATAGCTTGTGCAGAAAATCTTCACGACAGCGAGCTATTTTATGGTGAACGCGAGCGACTCGCTTTCGAGCTTTATCTCGATTGTTGCTTCCCTTCTGTTTGCGAGAAAGCTTCTTCTGTTTGCGCTTTAGGTTACGAGCATGTTTGGCTAAATGCCGAGGGTTGTCGAACTTCGAGCCATCGCTAGTAATTGCGAAGTGGGTCAACCCCAGGTCAATTCCTATCGCTTTCCCCTCAGCACTGGGAATAGGTTGCTCTTGACCATCATCAACTAGAAGGGACACATAATACTTCCCGTCTGGATTGAGAGAAACCGTAGCCGATTTGATTTGTCCCTCAAATTCTCGGTGCTGACGGCAGGATAACTTCCCAACGTTTCCAGGGAGTTTAACGTAATCTCCTTCTACTTTGACGTTTTGAGGATAAGTAATCGATTGACGACCTTTTTTGGACTTGAACCTCGGCAGCTTCGCTCTCCCTTCAAAAAAGTTCTTGTAAGCCGTAGACAAATTCAGAGCCACGACTTGCAAGCATTGAGAGTAAGCCTCCTTCAGCCACGGGTGCTCCTTTTTCAGGTCAGGGAGTAATCCCTGAATAGCTGAGCGGGACAACCCTTTCCCAGTTGATTTGTAGGTTTCTTGGCACAAGTTGAGCGAGTAATTCCAGTACCAGCGGCAGCAGCCAAAGCTCTTGGCTAGGGCTAATTTCTGCTCGTGGGTTGGATAGGCTCTGAACTTGTACGCTTGCAACATTTAGCGTCTTTAGATGTTACTGATAATATCCTACCAGATAGCAAAGAGGATGTGCTACGCACGTTGATTTATGGGTCGCCATTCATCCCACGATTCACCTGCGGTAGAATAGATCGACTTCTTGCGACATTTGTAGAAAAATCTTAAAATCGGCGCTCAGGAAGAGCTAGAGGGCTTTCTGGAGCTGGCACAAAAATGATAGAGTACAAAAAATTCCCATTTAAACTGCTGTAAATCCTGTCCTCTTGAGAAGGGAGTATTCATCACATCCTCGAAACCCGCCTATCCATGATTGGTTACACCGTGGTTACGGCGGCTGATGGCGAGGAAGCTCTAACCACATTTCGGCA
>NZ_JAKLTU010000039.1:0-37447 GCF_022570815.1 Synechococcus sp. PCC 6716 | reverse complement strand
GCTCTTCCGATCTTTATTGGGGAACCTGTGGCAATGTGTCGGCTCAAACCGTTAAGCGCTATATCGAGGAGTGCCAGGGTTGATCAACTCTGCCGCTTTGCAGCGGCGCGGGAACCATTCTGTATCCCCGACCTGAAGGAAGGGGGTTTATCTGGTTCCCGTGCCCTCCATTTTCTATAAATTTCTCCAGCGGTTTCACTTCAGCACTGATATTTGCCAAACCTTGATGACTGTTATGGGCATCTTGCCGGCGATGATTGCTTGGTTCTGATCGCCAAAACCATTAAACGTTCAGCAGATTTAGTGGCGCGCTATGGCGGTGACGAATTGCCATTTTACCGAAGAACACCGTAAAGCCCCTTGTTTTCGGCCAATCAAGGATCATAATAGATCTTGATTGCAGTACCCTCTCATCCCCACTCCGCCATCCATGACCTATAAGCGACTCAGCGAAACCGAACGCCAGCGTGTTTTCCAGCAGTACAGCCAAGGGCTAACGGTCAAAGACTTAGCGACTGAATTTGGCGTTAGCGAAAATACCATTCGTCGCATTGTTAAGCAAATGGAAACCGAGTCGCCAGCTCTGCCGCTTCTGAGTCTGGCAGCGGCTCCCTTGCCCCCCGAGGCAGACAGCACCGACGAGGAAGAGCTTGAGGGGGAAAGCCTTGCCCTAGATGAAGATGACTACGACGATAGCGACGAAGACGAACTGGATGAGGACGAACTAGGGATTGAACCAGTTCTGCCGGATGTACCAGAGATTGAGGCGGTGGAGTCCTTGGAGGTCATGCCTTTAGCGGCTGCCACCCTACCGCGCCCGTGCTACGTGGTAGTGGATCGCCGGGCTGAACTACTGACCCGTCCCCTAGAGGCGTTTCGTGGCCTAGGCCCTCTCTCTAGTGAAGAGGCTCAGCAAAGCACCCTGCCGATTTTCGATAGTCGTCCGGTGGCGCTGCGCTACTCACAGCAAAACCAACGACTCTTCAAAGCTAGCGATGTGCAATGGCGCAAAACAGTGGTCAAAGTGCCTGATGGCGAAATGCTGCGCAAGGTTACTGGCTACCTCCAGGCAAAGGGAATTACCCGCGTGTTATATCATGGGCGTGTGTATGCGCTGGATCTAGAATAAGCTAGGGGCAAGTATGCGATGTCAGGGATGCCCCTTGGAGGTCTCCTTGGTGGGAGTTAGGAGCTGGGTAAGTACAGTATGAAAGCAATGATCTTGGCCGCCGGAAAAGGCACCCGGGTACGCCCGATTACCTACACGATTCCGAAGCCAATGATCCCAATTTTGCAGAAACCCGTGATGGAGTTTTTGGTGGAGCTGCTGCGCAAGCACGGTTTTACCGAGATTATGGTGAACGTCAGCCATCTGGCCCACGAAATTGAAAACTACTTTCAGGATGGGCAGCGCTTTGGTGTTGATATTGCCTACTCGTTTGAGGGGTACATTCAAGATGGTGAGCTAGTGGGGAAGGCGCTTGGCTCGGCGGGTGGTATCAAACGGATTCAGGATTTTAACCCGTTCTTTGACGATACGTTTATTGTGTTGTGCGGTGATGCCCTCATTGACCTAGATTTGACGGCAGCCGTGCAGTGGCACCGCCAGAAAGGGGCGATCGCCACCGTCATTATGAAAACAGTTCCCCAGGATGATGTCTCCAGCTATGGTGTTGTCGTAACCGACGAGAGCGATCGCATCACGGCCTTTCAGGAAAAACCCCGTATTGAAGAGGCACTGAGCAACACCATCAATACAGGAATCTATATCTTTGAACCTGAAGTGCTAGACTACGTGCCCTCGAATCAAGAGTTTGACATCGGCAGTCAACTATTTCCCAAACTGGTAGCCATGGGGGCACCCTTCTATGGCTTGGCGATGGACTTTGAGTGGATTGATATTGGTAAGGTTCCCGACTATTGGCAAGCGGTGCGCAGTGTGCTCAACGGTACAATTACCAATGTGTCTATTCCCGGACACGAACGCTTTCCCGGAATTTATACGGGCTTGAATGTAGCGGTTAACTGGGATAGGGTAACGATTCAAGGACCGGTCTATATTGGCGGCATGACGAAAATAGAGGATGGCGCGACGATCATTGGGCCAACGATGATTGGGCCGAATTGCCACGTTTG
Organism: Synechococcus sp. PCC 6716; assembly: GCF_022570815.1. Lineage (NCBI taxonomy): Bacteria > Bacillati > Cyanobacteriota > Cyanophyceae > Synechococcales > Synechococcaceae > Synechococcus > Synechococcus sp. PCC 6716. Next base: position 35,311 of record NZ_JAKLTU010000039.1, on the reverse strand, counting down.
TGGTGGTGCCGTGGTGGATAACTGTGTCATCTTTGAGTACTCTCGCCTCGGTTCGGATGTCCGCCTAGTGGATAAGCTCGTTTTTGGTCGCTACTGTGTGGATAAAACGGGAACCACCATTGACCTCAAAGCTGCCGCCCTCGATTGGTTAATCACGGACTCTCGGCAAACCGAGATTTTGCCTAGCCCCCTAAATCTCAAAGAAGTTGTCTCCTAGCGGGGTGGGAATTGATTATTAACCACACCTACAAGTTCATTTTCCTAAAAACTCGCAAAACAGCGGGAACGAGCCTAGAAATTGCCCTCTCGCAGTTTTGTACGGCCACGGACACCATCACGCCCATTCGCTGGCAGGATGAGCGGATTCGTCGCCAATTAGGCTACGTGGGGCCTCGTAACTATCGCGCTCCCGTGTCAGACTATACTCCCTCAGATTGGCTGGCCTTGTTTTACCGTGGGCCAAAGCGACTCCTGAGTAATCATGACCCTGCAAAGCACGTTCAGCGGGTGGTTGGCTCAGAGATCTGGCAAACGTACTTTACGTTTTGTTTTGAGCGCAACCCCTTTGATAAGGCCATCAGTCGCTATTACTGGAACACCAACGAACCGCGCCCTCCCATCGATGAGTATCTGCAAAGTGTCCAACCGGACTTATTGTCTAACTGGGGGATTTACACCATTGCGGATCAGATTGCGGTGGACTTTGTGGGGCGCTACGAACGCCTAAATGAGGATTTGGCCATTATCCAAGAGAAACTTGGTTTGCCACGGCCATTGAACTTGCCGCGAGCTAAGGCTGGGTATCGTAAAAATCGCGATCACTATAGTCGGGTCTTAAATGCGGCGGCGCGGCAGCGGATTGAAGCGGTTTGTGCCAACGAGATCGCCCAGTTTGGCTACCACTGGGAAGCAATCTAGAGCTAAGTGAAAATACTTACGACGACTGATGATTGATGTCAACAATTGTTACAAGAGGCGGCGGGGATCATAAGACTTGTGGAGAACTCCTACGAACCGCTGACATTTCCTAGCATCCCTAGGGGCGATCGCAGTAGGTTGAGAATCAGTACAGGGCAGCAAATGACGAGCGAATGATGTTTGTCAGATGCTAGGCGTGCCGGCTAGACTGCTTTTTCCATCACAGTATGGCAGGGCGCCGAAGATTGCCTCTGTGGATGACGCAAAATCTACCTAAGAATGCCTATGAAAGTTGGGGTCGTTAAGGAACGCGAAGTGGGAGAGCAGCGGGTCGCCCTCATTCCCGATGTCGTAGCCAAGCTGGTACAGCAGGGGTATCGCATCTGTGTGGAAGCGGGAGCGGGCGATATGGCTCACTTCAGCGATGATGACTATCGGGCAGCGGGTGCAGACATCTATCCCTCAATCGAAGACGTGTGGGGCGGGGTTGATGTTTTGCTAAAGGTCTCTCCCCTGCGCGATCGGGAAGTGGAGTGGATTCGCCCGGGCACAACCCTCATTAGTTTTCTGAACCCTTTGGGGAACCCATGGCAGATGCAGCACCTTGCAGAACGCCATATTACTGCCTTTGCCCTTGAGTGTATTCCCCGCAGTAGCCGTGCCCAGAGTATGGATGCCCTTTCGTCCCAAGCGGCGATCGCGGGCTATGCTGCGGTTCTATTGGCTGCCTCAAATCTGCCGCGGTTTTTCCCTATGCTCACGACTGCCGCAGGCACGATTGCCCCGGCCAAAGTGTTCGTGATCGGGGCTGGAGTGGCTGGTTTGCAGGCGATCGCCACTGCCCGTCGCTTAGGGGCGGTGGTCGAAGCCTTTGATATTCGGCCTGCGGTCAAGGAAGAGGTGCAAAGCCTAGGAGCAAAGTTTGTGGAGGTCAGCCTCGAAGAAGACACCGTTGCCGCGGGTGGCTATGCCAAGGACGTCTCGGAGAGTGCCAAGCACAAAACTCAAGAGGCGATCGCTGCTCACGTCCACAGCGCCGATGTCGTAATTACCACGGCGCAAATTCCCGGCAAGCCCGCCCCCCTTTTAGTGACCGAGCGGATGGTGGCTAGCATGAAACCCGGTTCAGTCATTGTAGATCTGGCGGCTGAGCACGGGGGCAACTGCGCGTGCACCGAGCCGGGGCGCTCTATCTGCCATCAGCGGGTAACGATCATTGGCGCTATTAACCTGCCGTCCTCCATGGCCATTCACGCCAGCCAAATGTACGCCAAAAATATTTCGACCCTTCTGAAGTACCTCAGCCCGAACCAAGAATTGCAGTTGAATTTTGGCGATGACATTATTGATGCAGCCTGCATTACCCACGAAGGTCAAGTGCGCAACCCACGGGTACTGCAACTTTTACACCCTGCGGACACTTTGGCAGTCAGTGTTTAAGGAAGTTTTACAGACAATCGTGCTGCCCTTTAGAGGTGTTGTTCTATGACAGATCCAATTATTGTCGGTCTGATAATTTTTGTCTTGGCCAGTTTTGTTGGCTTTGAGGTCATTAATAAGGTGCCCCCTACCCTCCACACCCCCTTGATGTCCGGGTCAAACGCCATTTCTGGAATTGCCGTCATTGGTGCACTGCTGATGGCGGGGAGCGGTCACACTACCCTGACGGTTGTCCTTGGCTTTATTGCGACGGTCTTAGCCACCGTCAATGTGGTGGGCGGCTTTTTAGTCACCGACCGGATGTTGCAAATGTTTAAGCGGTGAGGCAGAGTGCCATGGATTGGTTAACACGGATTGAAGACTTAAGCTATTTGGGGGCAGCCGCCCTATTTATTGTTGGCCTCAAACAATTAGGGTCACCCGCAACCGCCCGCCAAGGGAATCGCCTTGCTGCTTTGGGAATGCTCCTAGCCATTGTTGTGACCCTTTTAGATCGGCAAATTATTAGCTATACGGGCATTTTGGCCGCGATTGGTTTGGGGAGCATCATTGGGGCAGTGGCCGCCTACAAGGTGGAGATGACCGCTATGCCGCAGATGGTCGGGCTGCTCAACGGTTTGGGCGGTGCAGCCTCAGCCTTGGTGGGGATTGGCGAATTTTGCCGCATTGTGGCCGTTGGCGAGCCGCTCCCCCTGAGTACCCTTGTGACGATTATTTTAGGGGTGCTCATTGGCGGGGTTACCCTGACCGGCAGCTTAGTGGCCTTTGGCAAGTTGCAGGGACTCATTTCCGGAACGCCTGTGATCTTCCCTATGCAGCAGGGTATTAATCTTGGCTTACTGGTTGCGTTTTTGGCCACCAGTGTTCTCATCTGGCTGGATCCGTCCCAGATGGGTCTATTTTGGAGCTTGGTGGCGATCGCCGGTGTCTTGGGGGTTCTTTTTGTCATCCCCATTGGCGGTGCCGATATGCCCGTTGTAATTTCGCTGTTGAACTCCCTCTCTGGTTTAGCGGCAAGTGCAGCAGGGTTTATTGTTGGCAACAGTATGCTGATTATTGCCGGTGCCCTTGTTGGTGCCTCCGGCTTAATTCTGACCCAGATCATGTGCAAGGCCATGAATCGCTCCTTGGCCAATGTGCTCTTTAGTGGCTTTGGCGGCGGCGGTGCTAAAGCAGCGAGTGGCGTCACCAGTGCAGCTACTCCCAAGACGGTTCGCACCATTGACTCGGAAGAAAGCGCCATGATGCTGGGCTATGCCAAGTCGGTGGTGATTGTACCGGGCTATGGGATGGCAGTTGCCCAAGCGCAGCACAGTGTTAAGGAATTGGCGGATCAACTGGAGCGGCTAGGGGTAGAGGTCAAGTATGCCATTCATCCCGTGGCCGGACGGATGCCCGGGCACATGAACGTCCTGTTGGCAGAGGCAAATGTGCCCTATCCGCAACTCAAGGACATGGAGGACATCAACCCCGAATTTGAGAATGTGGATGTTGCCTTAGTCATTGGAGCCAATGATGTGGTCAATCCGGCAGCCCGCACCAACCCCGGCAGTCCGGTGTATGGAATGCCGATTCTGGATGTGGATCGGGCGCGGCACACCATCGTGATTAAGCGTAGTCTCAGCCCTGGTTTTGCCGGTATTGACAATGACTTGTTCTACAAAGATAAAACCCTGATGATGTTTGGCAGTGCCAAAGATGTGCTGAATAAGCTGATTACTGAGGTGAAACAGCTCTAGCGACAACTGACTGCGGCAGTGCGGCTAAAGACTGCCGCAACCTGTTCTAGCTCAAACTGATCGAGGCGATCCAGAACCCAGTGGCAGCGGCGTTGCAGCATATGAAAGGGGTATGTGTGGGCAACGCCCATCACCCGTATGCCTGCTGCTTTTGCCGACTCAATGCCTGCAAACGTATCTTCAATGGCTAAGCAGTCGCTAGCCGCCAGAGCCAGTTCTGGAAACTGCTGCTGTAAGCGCTCTAGTGCCCGCTGATAGGGGTCAGGATAGGGTTTGCCGCGATCCACCTCTTCAGCACTGACGATACAGTCAACGGCGGATGTCATCTCTGCGCGTGCTAAGGCCAAGGTGACCTCTGATCGCAGCGCTCCCGTCACAATGGCAATTTTTAGGCCTGATCCCCGCAGGTGTTGCAATAATGGCAGGGCACCGGCGAAGAACGGCAACGGATCACTGTTAGTGAACCATTGCTGGTAGGCGACTGCTTTTTTGCGAATCAGGGTCTCTAAATAGTCAGCCGTGATGACACGACCGCGCCGACTCAGCAGGTTATCAAGGCAGGCGCGATCGCTGCGGCCAAGACAAAACTGGTCGTACTCCCCCCGCTGGGGGCGCAGGTTTTCCTGAAGGAGAATCTCATCAATAAGGGCGGCATGAATCGGCTCGTCGTCCAAGATGACGCCGTTAAAGTCGAAGAGAATGGCCTTTAGGGGCATACCTGTACAAGTTCAGGGAATAACTGCTGAATGCGCTGCTGGATCTGCGCTTCGTCACTGAGGTGGGCAGTGTCTGCAGTCTGCCGCATTAAGGATTCTCCGACTAACACGGCTTGGGCACCAGCGGCTGCCACCCGCTCAACGTGAGCCTGCTTGTGGATGCCTGACTCGCTGACCACCACAATCCCGCGATCGCGCAGTTGTCCGCCATAGGTTGCCAAGAGTGCCTCTGTAGTCGCCAAATTCACACTAAAGTCCTCAAGATTACGGTTATTAATGCCCACAAGCTGCACTCCCTCAAGGGTCAAGACTCGCTCCATTTCACTGGCCGTGTGCACTTCAACGAGGGCAGTCATTCCCAGGCTGTTAGCAATGCGCAGAAAATAGTCTAAATCGCGATCGCAAAGGATGGCCGCAATCAGCAGTACTGCGTCAGCACCCCGTAACCGCGCCAGAAACATCTGGTAGGGGTAGATGATAAAGTCTTTGCACAATAGCGGTAGCTCAACGGCGGATCGAATCTGCTCGAGATACTCAAAACTCCCTTGGAAAAACTCGCTGTCTGTTAGTACAGAGATACAGGTGGCACCGGCAGCCGCGTAGGCGTGGGCGATCGCCACCGGATTAAAGTTGGCACGGATCACCCCTTTACTGGGGGAGGCCTTCTTCACTTCGGCAATGAGGGCAGGCCGGGTCACTGGCGATCGCAGCGCATCAATAAACGACCGCACTGGCGGCGCATTCAGCACTTGGCGTTGTAACTCTGCTAGCGGGAGGCTGTCGCGCAGTTGCTCAACCTCCTGCTCTTTGTGCCAAACAATTTTTTCCAGAATATGGCGGGGTTCCCCGTCCACCACAGGAACTTGATAATGGAGGGTATGAACCGTCACGGCAGGATTGGGGGGACGGCGGCGAATGTGCATAGGGTCTCTCGTAGCAGTTCCGCATTCAGTCATTGACCATAGGATAGAACAGAATGCAGTATTTGGGGATCACGCTGACGGCAGTTTTCACTCAACAATCACGAGAGTGGACTTAGCACCTTACCCCCCGTATCAATGGCAACCTCACCCACCACTTCGGGGCTGTTGGCCTCCGAGGGCGGAACGACTTGCCAAAAGAGCGGCAAGTAACGCTCCCACTCCTCCAGAATCATAGCGGCCTTGGCGCTGCCCGTGCGATCGCGATGCGCCGTAATGAGTTGCCGCAGTTGCGCTGCACCAATGGCGGAGGTGACCCGCTGGAGCTTGACAATTTCGGGATTAACTTTAGCGGGGAAGGTGCCTGCCTCATCAAGAATATAGGCTAAGCCACCGGTCATCCCCGCCCCAACGTTACGCCCTGTCGTGCCGAGCACCACGATGACACCGCCTGTCATATACTCGCAGCAATGATCGCCGGTTCCTTCAACCACGGCTTGCGCCTTCGAGTTACGTACTGCAAAGCGCTCGCCAGCACGGCCATTGGCAAAGAGTACCCCGCCCGTGGCACCGTAGAGACAGGTATTGCCGATAATGACGTTCTCAGCAGCGGTGTAGGGGGCGTTCGGCTTGGGTTTAATGATGAGTTCGCCACCGTGCATTCCCTTGCCCACGTAGTCGTTGGCTTCGCCAGTTAGCCGCAGGATCATCCCCGGTAGGTTAAAGGCACCAAAGCTCTGACCAGCACTCCCGTAGAAGTTGAGGGTGATTTGCCCTTCAAAGCCAGTGTTGCCATACTGCTTGGCAATCGCACCGGCAATGCGCGCCCCTACCGTGCGATCGGTGTTGACAATGGGTAACTCTAGTTCGACCGTCTGCTGCTTGGCAATGGCGGTTTGCACTTCGGGTCGCGCCAAAATCTCATCGTCAAGCACTGCGCCATTACTATGAACGGTTTCGTGCTGTAGCCAGCGGCGATCGCTGCGGGTATCCGGCAACTTAGTCAAACAGTTGAGGTTGAGGGCAGCGGTTTTGGCCAACTGAATATCTTGGCGAGGACTCAGCAGATCCGCACGCCCTACCACATCTTGCAACGACCGGTAACCAAGCTTTGCTAAGATTGAGCGCACCTCTTCGGCAATAAACAGGAAGAAGTTAACCACGTGCTCAGGCATACCGGGGAAACGTTTGCGCAGTTCGTCTTTTTGGGTGGCAACGCCTACCGGGCAGTTATTGGTGTGGCAAATACGCGCCATAATACAGCCCTCGGCAATCATGGCCACTGAGCCAAACCCAAATTCTTCGGCTCCCATCAGCGCCCCCATCACCACGTCCCAGCCACACTTGAGGCCGCCATCAACCCGCAGGACAACGCGATCGCGCAGTTGATTGTCTAAAAGAACACGGTGAACTTCCGTTAACCCCAGTTCCCACGGACTGCCGGCGTGCTTAATGGAACTCAAGGGAGACGCACCCGTGCCGCCATCGTGACCAGAAATTTGAATCACATCGGCATTAGCTTTGGCCACGCCCGCCGCAATGGTACCAATGCCAATTTCCGCCACGAGCTTCACCGAGACCTGAGCTTGGGGATTAATCTGGTGCAGATCAAAGATCAGTTGCGCCAAGTCCTCGATGGAGTAAATGTCGTGGTGCGGCGGTGGCGAAATCAGGGAGACCCCAGGCTTCGATCGCCGCAGCATCGCAATGTAGGGGCTGACTTTTGTGCCCGGCAGTTGACCGCCTTCACCAGGTTTTGCACCTTGGGCAATTTTAATTTCAATTTGTTGGGCATGGGTCAGGTATTCGGGGGTTACCCCAAAGCGCCCGGAGGCCACCTGTTTAATGGCAGAACTAGCGGTGTCACCGTTCCGCAACCCTCGCAGGTGCGGCAACTGGGGCGATCGCCCTTCAGCATCCACATCGTTGAGCACTTGGAACCGCACTGGGTCTTCGCCCCCTTCACCGGAGTTGGATTTGCCACCAAGGCGATTCATGGCGATCGCTAGCACCTCGTGAGCTTCCCGTGAGAGTGCCCCCAAGGACATCCCGCCAGTGCAGAAGCGTTTGACAATTTCGCTGGCAGGCTCGACGTGCTCTAAGGGAATACTGGGGCGATCGCTGCGGAACTCCAACAAATCCCGCAGAGCCGTAGGGGGGCGACCCGTCAACTGCTGCCGATACGTCTCGTAGTGGTCATAGCGATTGGCCGTCACCGCCTTATGCAGGGCTTTGGCCATTTCCGGGTTGTTCATGTGGTACTCCCCCCCCGGACGGAACTGCACAAAGCCAAAGTTTTCCAGCTTCTTGCTCGTCAGTTCCGGGAAGGCTTTGTGGTGGAAGGTAATCGTTTCCTGGGCTAAATCCCGCAGGGTTAAGCCGCCCACCCGAGAGGTGGTGCCAATAAAAGCCGTGTTGAGCAGATCATCCCCAATGCCAATGGCCTCAAAAATTTGGGCACCGCGATAGCTGGCAATTAAGGAAATTCCCATTTTGGAAAGAATTTTCAGCAGTCCCTCTTCAATGGCTTTGCGGTAGTTGGCTTGGGCGGTTTGCAAATCAATACTGGCCAGCTTGCCTTTAGCCATCAGGTTTTGGGTGCGATCGCTGTGCCACCACTGGCGGATGGTCTCCCACGTGAGGTAAGGGCACACAGCACCGGCACCATAGCCAATGAGACAGGCAAAGTGATGCGTACTCCAGCACTGGGCTGTTTCCACTACCAATGAGACCCGCCGACGAATGCCTTGGGCAATGAGGTGATGGTGTACCGCCCCTACCGCTAATAACGGCGGAATATAGGAAGTGTCCGCAGCAATCATCTGTAACTCACCCGCCCCATTGTGGCGATCGCTGAGAACTAAAATGGCAGAGCCAGCCTGAACCGCGGCAGCCGCCTGCTCACAGAGGCGCTTCACCGCCACTTCCAGCCCACTTGGGCCTTGATCAATGGCAAATTGCGTCGAAAGCCGCACAGTGCCAAAAGGAGCCTTGAGAATCTCTGCGAGTTCCGCCTCGTTAATAATGGGCGAATTCAGTTGTAGCAGCCGTGCATCCTCTGGAGACTCTACCAAAAGATTCCCCCGCGCTCCCAAGCGCGTCACAAGGGACATCACCAGTTTCTCCCGCAATGGGTCAATGGGCGGATTCGTGACTTGGGCAAAGCGCTGCTTGAAGTAGTCGTAAAGGAGATGGGGCTGCGACGAAAGCACCGCCAAGGGAATATCATCCCCCATACAAAACGTCGGCTCCTTGCCATCCTTGGCCATGGCCTCGATTACCATCTCCACATCTTCGGCACTAAAGCCAAAGGCGGTCTGCTGTTGCAAGCAGGTGGTGCTGTCGAGTTGCGGCGCTTCCCAGTAGGCTTGGGGCACCAGTTCTTGGCGATAGGTTTTCAGCCATTCGCCGTAGGGCTGCTGCTGCGCCACCCGCTGTTTAATTTCCCAGTTGGTGAGTAATTCTTGGTGCTCCAGATCCACGGCAATCATTTGCCCTGGGCCAAGCCGACCTTTTTCTAGAACCGTGTCTTCGGCAATTTGAATACTGCCCGCTTCCGAAGAAACAATCACCAAATCGTCGGTGGTCAAGGTGTAGCGGGCAGGGCGCAGGCCATTGCGATCAAGGGTGGCACCAACAATTTTGCCATCGGAAAACGCTACCAACGCAGGCCCATCCCACGCTTCCTGAATACCGCTGTAGTATTCGTAAAAGTCCACCACTTCAGGGTGCTCTGCTAGATCCGGTTGATTTTGGTAAGCCTCCGGCACCAGCATCATCATGGCGTGCAGGGGGTGGCGACCCGATTGCACCAGTAACTCTAGCACATTATCCAGATTGGCAGAGTCGCTATTGTCAGCGTTCACAATTGGGGTTAAGTCTTCAAAGGCACCTTGCCAGTAGGGATGAGCCAACTGCGATTGGCGTGCCCGCATCCAGTTGATATTCCCCAAGAGGGTATTAATTTCCCCGTTGTGACCCAGCATCCGCATCGGCTGTGCCAGAGGCCACTTCGGCATGGTATTGGTGCTAAAGCGGCGATGGTACAGGGCAAACGGGCTGACGTAGTTAGGGTTGCGCAGGTCGTCGTAAAACTGAGCTAACACCACTGAGCGCACCATTCCCTTATAGACAATGGTGCGGGTGGAAAACGAACAGATGTAAAAGTCTTGCCGCCACTCGGCGGTGGTTTGGGCAACGGCACGTTCAATACGCTTACGGGTGAGGTATAGCTGCCGCTCTAGCTCGTCACCGCTTACCCTGCTGGACGCCACAAACAGTTGCTCAATTTGAGGTTGGTTTTGCTTGGCTTGTACACCCAGAACTTCAGGGTGAACCGGTACGGTGCGCCAGCCGAGCAACCGCAGTTCATTTTGACTGAGCACCCGCTCCACAATTTCTTTTGCCGCTGCCGTTGCCGCCCCTTGGGGCAAAAAGATCATGGCTACCCCAATCCGCTGCCGCGGAATGCCAAACTCGGGTAATAGCTCCCACGGAATCGCGGTCATAATCCCAGCGCCATCCCCAGAGTCGCGATCGGCGCTGCAACCGCCGCGGTGTTCTAAGCAGATCAGACCCTCTAGGGCTTGCGCCACAATTCGGTGACTCGCCATCCCTTTGCGGTGGGCGACAAAGCCAACGCCACAGGCATCTCGCTCTTCCACAAGCCAAGGTTGTCCATGGTAACCATTATTCAGGGTGGTAGCGCTGGCTGGGGAAAAAAGGGAGGGTTGTTGCATGGGTCTGAAAACAGAAACGTTGATTTAAGCAGGCGGTAAATCAGAGGGTTGCCACTGTTCAAGTTCTAAGCTGTAGCGACTGAAAAACGCCACGACTCTAAAGCTGAAGGAGAGCCAAGGCGACAGTGCATTCCGTAATAATGGCTTAGTGGAACAAGACTAACAACACAAACGTCCCGCCTCAACCATTATAAGGATTTCTCTGGGTTACGAATAGTCAAGGCAAGAATTGTTAAGATTTTGCGAAAAATCCTTTTGTTGGTCACTCAATTCTCAGTTAGGGAACGGGAGTTGGGCGTGGATGACCCCTCTCCCGTGACACCCATGTGTGGCTTCCTACAGTGCAGGAGCGCTATTGCCCAAATAGCCTTAGCCAGCCCAACCTTTAGCGGCTTGATCCAGCACGTAGGCGGCCACGTCTTGAATTTGCCCGTCCGTTAAGCGGCCAGCAAAGGCAGGCATAGCGTTTTTGCCGTGTTGCACTTGGTAAATAATGGCATCTTCAGAGTTCATGCCAAATTGTTCGAGGGCTTCTTTTTTCAGGGTTTTGTTGGCCATGACCACATTGCCACCACCCATGTGGCACGCCGCACAGTTCCCACTAAAGACTTTTGCGCCATTTGCCAAATCTGCTGCAACGGCAGCGGGGGTCAGCACCATAAACGTGGCGATCGCCAAGGCGCAAACACTGATCAATAGTTTTTTCAACGGAGTTCTCCTTTCATGGAATGCGTCAGAATCGCTGTGAGGAGTGTAAACGTCACCAAAGGCAAGTTTAGCAAAGTTCCCAACTCAGGGAGCACTGTCGGCGAAGGTTTCAGTGCCCCAGCCGGGAGCCACGGCTGCCGCGCGCAAAATAAAGGCCGCCAAATCCTCTAGCTGATTGGTGGTGAGCCAATCCTCACTCACTTGGCGGCACCAGTAGCTTTCTTCGCTGCCATCGTAGGCCATGGGCAGGCGCTGAAACGCCACTAAGCTGGCAATGGTGTCCCGAGGCGGCACGGCTCCTTTGAGATCCTTTAAGGACAAGGACACCAAGGGATTCGGCAAGGTCGTGCCACCCACATGACAGTTTTTGCAGTTTTCCTCAAAGAGGCGCTTACCGCGGGTGAGATCTTCGGGCGTAAAGGCACGAGTATCGCCACGGTCATTGAGGGGCAGTTCAATGGCCTCAGTTGCTTTCAGGTACTGGATGACGTAATTGTCAACCCCACTGGCAGCGGCTGGAGTCGCGATCGCCCCCCAACACCAAACCATAACAAGTAGGAGGAGCAATCCTAGGCGCGGTGCCCAAAAACGAGTTAGGTGCATGAGTTTCGACAAATCCTTGTCTATTGGTTAGTAATAAATTTTGCCGCCACCCCATTTATCCCCGAGAATTTTCGGCTCAACGAGAATATGACCCGCGATCGCCACTAGATCTTGCTCCGTCAGGTTACGCATTTTGGGGAAAATATCCGCACTGCGCAGGCTGGGGTGCACCTCGGCAATTTCCTCTTCGCCATCGTAGGTGGTGGGGTTTTTCATGTAGTCCACCAACCCCTCAATGGTATCCCGAGGGGGGGTAGCCAGCGCCAAGGTTTCCGTGCGCAGATCAAGGTTAGGATTGGTTTTGGTGATACCTCCCACATGACAGGACGCACAGGCATACTGGAATAATCGCTTGCCTTCTTGATATTGCTTTTCGGTGAGGGTCACCGTTTTCCCTTCACTGTTGAGGGGGACGGTCAGCGTCTCTGGGGTTAGTTCAGCAGCCATGGCGGTGCCTGTGGTAAATGGCCAAAGGCAGAGGCAGAGAGCTACCGCAAGCCAAACACATTTCTTTAACATAGTTCTCCCAATAAAGCAGGTCTTACGATTGCGGTGGTGTGTCCCGTTGATCGCTGGCAGGGGGGGTGGTCAACGCCAGAATGATCGCTTTCGCATCTTCTAGGGGCAAGCGCGTCTGCGGGCTGGTATAGCGAATACCAAGGCGATCGCACCAATCACAGACCACCTCTACAGAAACCCCGTAGTCAGCAGCCAACTGGGCGATCGCCATATCCACAAACCCCATGCCCAACTCCCCGCGTGGGATCAACGACCAAGTATCATTATCATGCCATTGCGGCGACTCTTTACCGAAAAACGCCGTAAAGCCCCTAGCTTTAGCTATGGGGATATAAGGCGCATATTGTTTTATCAAGCTGAGTCTGTGATAAAATGGAAGCATGAGAGTCGTAGAAGCCAAGTTAAAGGGCACACAGGAGCAATATCAGTCTTTGGACGAAGCCATCCGTACCGCACAGTTTGTGCGCAACAAGTGTGTACGGTACTGGATGGACAACAAGGGTGTGGGTAGGAATGACCTCTATGCCCACTGCAAAACCTTGGCTCAAGAGTTTGATTTTGCTAAACAGTTAAACTCAGCAGCCAGACAAGCCCGTGCAGAGCGGGCTTGGGCTTCTATCTCTCGGTTCTATACTAACTGCCAAAACAAGGGGGCAACGAAAGGCTATCCCAAATTCAAGAAGCATTGCCGCTCTGTAGCGTACAAGCTATCGGGTTGGAAGCTATCAGCGGATGGACTGTCCATCACCTTCACCGTTCGCGTAAGCGGGACGGAGTCCTTTGGCTTCAATGCAGGTACATTTGCCTTGTGCTGCAATGGAGAGGCAAGACAGCATCTCCTCAACTCTAAAATCAACCGAGTGCGAGTGGTACGCAGGGCAGATGGGTACTATGCTCAATTCTGCTTGGATGTAGAGCGCAAAGAGCAAGGACAATACACAGGGAATGTCATCGGGATTGACGTGGGGTAAAACACTCCTACACCGACCAGAACGGAAACACGGTCGATTGTCCTAAGTTTTTAAGACGTAGTGAACGGAGGTTAAAGCAACACCAACGCAGGTTAAGTAGGACGTTCAATAAAGGAGCCAAGCCTCAATCCAAGAATTACCACAAGCAAAGGGAAAAACTAGGCAAAGTACATCTGAACGTCCAACGCCAACGTAAAGACTGGGCAAGCAAGCTTGCTCGGTGCGTAGTGGCATCTAACGTTCGCCGTTGGCGGCGCGGAGCGCTTTGTCGTGGTGTATGAGGACGTGCAGGTGAAGAACCTAGTCAAGAATCATCATCTTGCCAAATCCATCCATGATGCTAGTTGGTCTCAGTTCACCCAATGGCTGGACGACTACGGGAAGGTGTGGGATAAGGCAGTAGTGTCAGTACCGCCACAATACACCACACAGGACTGTACTCATTGCGGTCATAGGGTGCCAAAAACTCTAGCCACTAGAACCCATAGTTGTCCTAAGTGCGGGTTTGAGTTAGACAGAGACCAGAACGCGGCTCTGAATATCTTGAAAAAGGGGCTAAGCATCTTGGGGATGGAATGGCAAAACGGTACCTTAGGGCATAAGGGAACCGCCTCGCAAGAGGGAACGCTTGGGGAGAGATGTACCGCTGCTATGGAAGGGCAACCTAACATGGTAAGTGCGCTCGTAGAACCAAGAACAAGAATCCCTGCTCTTTAGAGCGGAGAGTATGTCAACAAAACCTGACTACGGTAGCCAGATGAGATCAAATGCCAACCACGGCGTACACTGTTGATGTGGCCGTTCAGATGGAGTTTTTGATGAAACGAGTCTTGGCGATTATTCTTGGAGGCGGTGCCGGAACGCGCCTCTATCCCCTCACCAAACGCCGTGCCAAGCCTGCCGTTCCTCTTGCCGGAAAGTACCGCCTGATCGATATTCCCGTCAGTAACTGCATCAATTCCGAAATCAACACCATTTACGTCCTGACCCAATTTAACTCTGCCTCCCTCAACCGTCATATTGCCCGCACCTACACCTTTGCAGGGCTGACCGATGGTTTTGTGGAAGTCCTTGCGGCTCAGCAAACCCCTGAAAACCCCAACTGGTTCCAGGGCACTGCCGATGCCGTGCGCCAATACCTCTGGCTGTTAGCCGATTGGGACGTGGACGAGTACCTAATCCTCTCAGGGGATCACCTCTACCGCATGGACTATCGCCAGTTTGTCCAGCGCCACCGCGACACCCAAGCAGACATTACCCTTTCGGTGCTGCCGGTGGACGAAGCCGCTGCCTCTGGGTTTGGGCTGATCAAAGTGGACGGCACCGGTCGGGTGCTAGACTTCCGCGAAAAACCCCAAGGGGAGGCTCTGCTATCGATGCGCGTTGATACAACCCGCTATGGCCTCAGCGCCGAAGACGCCCACCGTAAACCCTACATTGCCTCCATGGGCATCTATGTGTTTAAGCGGCAGGTATTAATTGATTTGCTGCAACAACTGGCCGATGCCACCGACTTTGGCAAAGAAATTATTCCGGCGGCGGCTCGTACTCACCGTGTGCAAACCTTTGTCTTTAACGGCTACTGGGAAGATATTGGTACCATTGGCTCCTTCTACGAAGCCAACCTAGCCCTCACGCAGCAACCGCAGCCTCCCTTTAGCTTTTACGACGAAGCTGCTCCCATTTATACCCGCCCCCGCTACTTGCCCCCCAGCAAAATTCTGAGTTCTAACATCACCGAATCCATTATCAGTGAAGGGTGTATCCTCAAGGAGTGCCAAGTCCATCATTCCGTCTTGGGAGTGCGATCGCGCGTTGAATCCGGCTGTGTCATTGATCACTCCTTACTCATGGGGGCTGACTTTTACCAGCACTCAGGACAGCGCAGCGCTCTCCTAGAGCAACATAAAATTCCCATGGGGATTGGCGCCAATAGTATTATCCGTAGAGCCATTATTGACAAAAACGCCTGTATTGGTCGGGAGGTCAAAATTATCAACAAAGACCATGTCGAAGAATCTAACCGCGAAGAGCAGGGGTTTTACATTCGCAGTGGTGTGGTCGTGATCATTAAGAATGCCGTGATTCCTGATGGTACAGTTATCTAAGCCATAAACAATTTTGAATTGGCAAGCTTAGAAAACCTGTGTAGCATTATTGAAGAAACCTTTCATTACCTGACCCTTTAGCGGAACTGCAATCTATGCCCACGCTTGAGACACGCACCGAACCCATGGTGATTAACATGGGGCCGCACCATCCCTCCATGCACGGGGTTCTGCGACTAATGGTGACCCTTGATGGCGAAGATGTCATTGACTGCGAGCCCGTCATTGGCTACTTGCATCGGGGCATGGAGAAAATTGCTGAAAACCGCACCAATATTATGTTTATTCCCTACGTCAGTCGTTGGGACTACGCAGCGGGGATGTTTAACGAAGCCATTACGGTCAATGCCCCAGAAAAACTAGCCAACATTGCCGTGCCCAAGCGCGCCAGCTATATCCGTGTAATTATGCTGGAGCTAAACCGCATTGCCAACCACCTGCTGTGGCTAGGCCCGTTCTTGGCGGATGTGGGTGCCCAGACTCCCTTTTTCTACATTTTCCGTGAGCGTGAGTACATCTACGACTTGTTTGAAGCCGCAACTGGTATGCGGTTTATCAACAATAACTACTTCCGCATGGGGGGGGTGGCCGCTGACCTTACCTACGGTTGGGTCACCAAATGTCGTGATTTTTGCGACTACTTTTTACCCAAGGTGGATGAGTACGAAGCTCTGATTACGAACAATCCTATCTTTATCCGTCGCCTTCAGGGCGTGGGTAAAATTAGCCGCGAAGAGGCGATTAACTGGGGGCTGTCAGGGCCGATGCTGCGCGCGTCAGGGGTGAAGTGGGATCTGCGAAAGGTCGATCATTACGAATGCTACGACGATTTTGACTGGGACGTGCCGGTTGCCACCGAGGGGGACTGCCTTGCCCGCTACGTTGTTCGCATTCAGGAAATGCGTGAATCTGTCAAAATTATTCGTCAAGCCCTTGATGGGTTGCCGGGCGGTCCTTACGAGAACCTTGAGGCCAAGCGATTGCTGGAAGGGGCAAAATCGGAGTGGAACGGTTTTGACTACCAATTCTTGGGCAAAAAGCTAGCACCTACGTTTAAGATTCCTAAGGGTGAGCACTACGTGCGCCTCGAGTCTGGCAAAGGGGAGTTGGGTATTTACCTGATTGGTGACGATAATGTCTTTCCGTGGCGCTGGAAAATTCGTCCGCCGGACTTTAACAATTTGCAAGTGCTGCCACAATTGTTGAAGGGGATGAAGGTGGCGGATATTGTCGCTATTCTTGGCAGTATTGATGTCATTATGGGGTCTGTTGACCGTTAGCGTCCCTTCACGCCGCCTGCTGAAACAGCTAAGGGAGTAATAGATAATACAACTGCCCGGGGGTATTAATTAAGCCTGCCCGGGCTTTGGCGACATCGCCTGTACCCATAAAAATATCCACTCGTCCGGGGCCGCGAATAGCGCTCCCTGTATCTTGATCGAGGACAAAACGACTGATGGGCTGCTGCTGCCATTGTCCGTCTTTTTTCATGGGTAATTGGGTGTTAATAATGGCCAAGGCACCGGGTGGCATTAAGGATTTGTCCGTAGCAATCGAGCGTTCGGGAATTACAGGGGTGGAGAGGCTGCCACTGGGGGGGCGACCCTGCGTATTCTCGAAGAAGACAAAACTGGCGTTGCGGGGTAAGTAACGATCCAGTTCGCTGGGGTTGGCGTCAAAGTAGGCCATCAGCCGGGGTAAGGTCAGTTCTTCGCGCGGGATTTTGCCATCTTTAATCAGCTCTTGGCCAATGCTCGTGTAGGGATGATTTGTTTTGCCCGCGTAGCCCACACTCAGGCGACGACCATCCGGTAGTTGTAACTCTGCTGAGCCTTGCACTTGAACTAAAAAGGCTTCGAGGCGATCGCGCAGGTACACCAGTTCCAGCCCCCGTAACGGCCCTTTGTGCCACTGTTTGCCATCGGCACCTTCCAGCTCAAGACGGGTGGGATGCGGCTCTGACCACTGGGCAAAGTTAGGCGGCCGCCGAAAAAGCGGGTAGCGATACTCTGCGGTAGGAACTAAGCTGGCGCGGTAGGTGGGGGCATAGTACCCGGTAAACTCGACTCGACCTTGACCATCGGTGCCAATAGATTGATAAAAGACGAATTCTCGTTTCACCGCAGCTTGGAGTTCAGCCGCAGAGCGACTGGTTTGCACCAAGTGACGAAACCGTTGGAGGGAGCGAATCACCCGCTGGCGTAAATTGGCTCCCAAGCTGGCACCAGGCTGCCCTGCTGCGGTGTAGGCAGCATAGTCCTGTTTGGCTTTGGGGGTTTGCAAGTAGCGTAAGCTATGGTCAATGGCTTGGATCAGCCGAGGGCGATCGCCCTGCTGCCAGAGCGCTGTATCTAAGCCAACGCTTTGGGGGAGCGTTGAGGATGACCGTGGGATGAGGACTGGGGTGGCAGTTGCGGTGGCGATCGCCGCTGTTGCCAACACCACCACTGCTTGGGAAAAACCAACGATCAAGCCCGCCATGGTAGCCTACGCAAAGCGATCCACACTGGAGGCAAAGATCGGCTCTACCCGAATGGCAAACACTTTGGAGGGGCGCACCACCATGTACTCCCCTTGAATGTTTTTGATGGGCACCGAGACAAAGTCATTAGAATCAGCTTTGGCCACCAATTCACTGCTGTACCATTTCTGAAACTCTTGGATTGAGGGAAATCGCACTTCTTCGCGGTGTCCACCATCAAGGAATAAATGCACAGCAAATTCGGAGGGGGTTCTTGCCATAGGCGCGATCGCTCAACGTTACCCCCCCCATTATGACCTTAATCGGCAGCATCAGGAACAGTGTTTGTGCCAAGACCCCCCTAAGGCCCACCGGTCAAGGGTCGTGGCGCAGCATCGTAGTACTTCGCCGTCATGGTTGGGTTCAGGCTCCGCGCCCGCTGATAGTCCCGTTGGGCAAGCTCAATGTTGCCACTGTCGAAGTGCGCCATGCCGCGGCTATAGTAGGCGGCCACAAACTGGGGATCAATGTCTAGCGCTGCGTTAAAGTCACGAATGGCAGCACTATAGTCCTGTAGGGCAAGGTGGGCCATGCCGCGATTGTAGTAGGCACTGGCAAACTGCTGATCGTAACGAATGGCAGTGTCAAAGTCAGCGATCGCCCGCTGTAGATCCCCGTGATCAAAGTAGGCCAAACCGCGCCCAAAATAATAGTCGGCACTGGGGTCTAACTCCACTGCCCGACTAAAGGCACGGATCGCTGCGGGCAGGTTCCCTTCCCCTTGGTACATCAGCCCAAGATTGTAATAATCCTCAGCAGTGCTGGGTACCAGTCGTTGTAACTCACGAATTTCTGTACTGGTGAGGGTCGCGATCGCCACAGGCTGGCCTACCGCTGCCCCCGCCATGCCAATAAGGGTTGCACAGGAGACAGTAGCAATTACAGTGGGTAGTAGTTGGCGCATGGTGAGCCTCCTCAGCAGTTAGGCAGTCATTGGCCTTATCTATATTCTAAAAGAAAATTAAGATCATGACCAGCAAAAATACGCATTGTAACAAATCGCTGGACATATTTACATGATTAGCCTCAAAGGCAAGCTAGGCAGTGCCCATCATCTCCCCGCACAGGTGATCTCTCTCACCCCTAGGGGCATGGCTATCTCAACAATTTGGTAACCTATATTGGCGAAGCCTGTGCTGAGCGCATAAACTTGAATGTGAGTCTAGTCAGTGCAAACAGAGGCTCCCAGCTAGCACGTATGGCGGAAAAACCTATGGGGATTCAGGAAATTGTTGAGCAAGCATTGCGGAATGGGTATTTAACCCCGACCCAAGAGGCAGAAGTAGGGCGCATTTGCGACAAAGCTACAGAGCTGTCGGTAGAAGAATATATGGCTCTAGATCGCCTGATGGGAGCCTTGCTCACTGGCCAAGTGGTGGCGGTTCCCCGCAAACAATTTATCAATGTAATGGAAGAATTAGTACTCACCGAGGCCATTACCCGTATTGCTGTTATTGAAGCTGAGCAGGACTGTGCCCTTGACCTTGGGGATATTGCCGCCTACGCCTTAAACCGGCTGCCGCCGCTCTACGCCACAACCGAAGAAGGGGCCCAATACCAACGGCGGCGAGCCGAAGAAGAACTCATGGAGCTGATCCGAGCCCAAGTGCAAGAAGCGATTAACCACAGCATGGCGCGACCGCAGTTCCACCCCGAACGCTCGGTACTAGGCAAAACCTCTGGTAAAGAGGTGGTCTCCCAAGTCAGTTCGTTGTTGCAGAGCTACGCAACCGATTACGAACGCCCCACAGGAGAGACAGCACGGTGACAGCAGCAACGAATCTCTGGCTCTACGATACCACCCTGAGAGATGGTGCCCAACGGGAAGGTTTATCCCTGTCTCTGGAAGACAAGCTGCGCATCGCCCGCCAGCTAGACCGCCTAGGCATCCATTTTATTGAAGGGGGCTGGCCAGGGGCTAACCCCAAAGATGTTCAGTTTTTCTGGCACCTACAGGAAGCGCCCCTGCAACAAGCAGAACTCGTTGCCTTTTGTGCTACCCGTCGCCCGGGAAGAACGGCTGAGACGGAATCGATGTTTGAGCCAATTCTGGCGGCAGGAACTCGCTGGGTGACCCTTTTTGGTAAGTCTTGGGATCTCCACGTCACTGAAGGACTTAAGACCACGCTGGCGGAAAACTGCGCGATGATTGCCGATTCAATCCAGTTCCTGAAGCGCCATGGTCGCCGAGTCATTTATGATGCTGAGCACTGGTTTGACGGGTACTTAGCCAATCCTGAGTATGCCCTCAAAACCCTTGAAACCGCCCTCAATGCTGGTGCAGACTGGCTCGTTCTTTGCGATACCAATGGCGGTTGCTTGCCGCATCAGGTACAGGAGATTGTCCAAGCAGTCACAAAGCATTTTGGCACTTTAGATTGCCTTGGCATTCACACCCACAACGATGCAGGAACAGCGGTTGCCAATGCATTGGCAGCGGTACAGGCAGGGGTACGGATGGTCCAAGGTACCATCAATGGGTATGGTGAACGCTGCGGCAATGCCAACTTGTGTACCCTCATTCCCAATTTACAGCTCAAGTTGGGATACGAGTGTGTTCCGCCGGAACAGTTAGCCACTCTGACGGAGGCCAGCCGCCGCATTAGTGAGATCGTCAACCTTGCACCGGATGATCATGCGCCTTACGTGGGCCTATCTGCCTTTGCCCACAAGGGGGGAATTCACGTCAGTGCGGTTCAACGCAACCCCCGCACCTACGAACACGTTGATCCGCAACGTGTTGGGAATCAGCGGCGGGTTGTCATTTCTGAGCAGGCCGGAGTGAGCAATATCTTGGCAAAAACCCAAGAGCTTGGCATCGATCTGGATCGCCAACATCCTCTGAGCCGTACTATTTTAGAGCGGATGAAGCAGCTTGAAAGTGAAGGCTATCAGTTTGAAGCGGCAGAAGCGAGTTTTGAACTGCTCATCCGGGAGATTTTGGGACAACGCCAACGACCCTTTACTTTGAAGGGCTTTGATGTGTTTTGCCGCACCGATTCTAGTCAATCGGAGGTCACCCTGCGCAGTCACTCCCTAGCAACGGTAAAAGTGGATGTCAATGGGGCGGAAATGCTCACTGCTGCGGAAGGCAACGGCCCTGTCTCAGCCCTTGACCAAGCCCTGCGTAAAGCTCTGATGTCGTTCTATCCAGATATCGCTGAGTTTCATCTGACGGACTACAAAGTACGCATCTTGGATGGTCACGCCGGTACTGCGGCCAAGACGCGGGTGCTAGTGGAGTCGAGTAATGGGCGCAATCGCTGGACGACGGTTGGGGTTTCCGCCAACATTATTGAAGCGTCCTATCAGGCAGTGGCCGAAGCCCTAGAGTATGGCTTACAGTTGGGCAAAACGCACGTCTTATGGCCGTCTGAGGCTTCAACCTAGGGATGGATATTTATCGCCTGCCTGCCCTTCAGGATAACTATATTTTTCTGTTGCACGACCCCAACACTGCAACAGCAGCGGTGGTGGATCCAGCTGTGCCGGAACCTGTACTAGCTATGCTCGATGAGTTAGGAGCGCGGCTAACTGCCATTTTGAATACCCACCACCATTGGGATCATGTTGGTGCCAATCAAGCGCTGCGATCGCGCTTTCCCGATGTCCAAGTGTATGGGAGTCGTGTTGACTGCGGGCGTATTCCTGAGCAGTCGGTGTACCTTGAGGCGGGCGATCGCGTCTCCTTTGGTAATCTGACCCTAGAGGTGCTGTTTATCCCCGGCCATACCCGTGGTCATATTGCCTACTACACCCCTGAAGATCTCTTTTGTGGCGATACCCTGTTTGCTGGCGGCTGTGGACGGCTGTTTGAGGGCACTCCCTCAGAAATGCTGGCCTCACTGATGCAGTTAGCACAGCTACCGGATGCCACCCGAGTGTGGTGTGCCCACGAGTACACCCAGAAAAATTTGGCCTTTGCCCTCACCGTTGATGGTGATAATCCAGACCTGCAGAAACGCTATGCCCAAGTCTGCCGCGATCGCGCCCATGGCAAAAGCACCATTCCCAGCACCATCGGTCTAGAAAAAGCAACCAATCCTTTTCTGCGCTGTCATTGCCCTAACCTACAGGCTGCCGTCAAGGCCGATACGCCACTGCAAACCTTTACCCGCTTGCGGGGTAAACGTGATCAATACTAAGACCCTAGGCGCACTCAGTTTGGGGGTTGGGTTGACGACTATGCCTGTTACCGGGGCGATCGCGCAGCAACCCACCGCTGCCCTTGATCCTTTGCGGTAGGCTCTGTTTCACGGTAAGCTAGCTGCAACAGCAACGTTCAGTTTTTTGGCAACACCACCACCAGCAGGATGCTATGGCAATTTCCTATCAAAGTCGCTTTTTCCTGTTTTGGCGGCGCCAATGGCAACACTGGCAACACCAGTGGCAACGTCACCGCTGGCAGGTTGAAAGTACCCTGAGTGGGGTTGTGCACGTCATCGCTGGTCTCCTCTCTCAGGTGTGGCAGCAGGGACTACCACAGCTAAAGAGTACTATGCCCCGACTGCTGCACCGCCTCAGACCTGCGTCCTCCCCACCCGCTGCCGATTTGGCCACCCAAGCGGTCACCGCTGCCATTGAGCTGCATCCCCAAGCAAATACCACCCTGATGCTGCACCTCGCGCCACTGCCGCGCCGAGTGCCATGGTGGCAACGGTTATTCAGCCCTGTGCGCCAGCCTACGCCTGAAACGGCTTTAGGGCAACGGCCATCCTTCTACCTTGCCTGCGATCGCCAAGCTCGCTCCCTGATGCTGGTGGATACCGCCGCAGTGCCCCTCAAAATCTTTACCCCCCAAGAGCAGCAACAGATTGAGCAGCGGATTTACTATGAGCTAGCGTGCTACTACCAGCAAGTTCGGCAGTGGTACCGGCGGCATCATCGTGGACGCTTGCGGCAGCAAAACGCTCCTCGCCAGTGTCTAGCGGGAACATTTCTCAATCAGTTGACCGTGACCGCCACAGTAACGGGACTTACAGTTGAGGTACCAGCCCTGTCTCCCCTTGCTCAGCTTTGGCAGCGGTGGCAATTGCGCCTAGGGGGTCTGGGTCAACGCTCCCTTGCGCGGGTGAGGGTTCAAGGCATTGCCAGTCAGCTTCAAACGGGTGAGATGGTTTTAATTGCCAGTGATAATTCGATTCTCTATACCTTGACCCCCCAGCAACGCCAACGGGTACTAGCATGGATTGAACGGCACCTCAACCCATCGGCTGCCATACTGCCTCTTCACGATTGGCTGAGTCGAGCCTCTTACTGGCTCGCTGGCCTGCAACCGCCCTTGTTCTCTGCTGCGGCGTCACCTCTGCTGGCAGCAACCGACCCAATGCCAGCACGACCAAACCTGTTGAGTGTGAGTTTACCAAGTCTGCCAACGATTGCCCCCCCACCCATCAATGCCGACCCGCTCATTGTTGAGGTGGAGGCTGCCTTCGTGGGCTACGAGCTACACTGGCTTGAGAAACTGCTCCTTTGGTGCGATCGCCTGCTGTTGTGGCTAGAAACCCAGCTCATCGCTGTTGGACGATGGCTGCTACCTCGCCTAGGGTTGCCAGCCTTTAACTTTTTTGAAAGCCGAGGCCATGACTCGCGGCATAGCGATCCATAAAACGAATGAAGCGCTCCCACTGCTCAAGGCTACGCATTGAATAAGTGGCTTCGATAGCGACGGGCTGGCCGTTAATAAACTTAGCATTGACATCGCGGGTGACAATTTCCCCCTCTTCGTCCACCATATACATCCCCGTAATTTCTAAATTGCCTTCTTGGACAATTTTGGGGTTGTCAAAATAAAACATTGCCTGACCGCTACTACCATCCCGCGCACGGGTAAGGCGGACATCGGGGACAACTTCTTCATTTACGCCACGAATAAACTGAATTTCTGCCATTGAACTTAACACTACGATCAATATCTCTAGAATACCTGCTTGGGGGATCATGTCTGCTGCCAGAGGCGATCCACTTGGGCATAGAGTTCTGCTAAGGTGCCGGTATTCCAGATCACGTGATCGGCCTGAGTGATTTTTGTGGCTAGGGGGAGTTGAGCAGCAAGGCGCTGCTGGGCTGCCTCAGTGCTGAGTCCATCCCGCTGTTGGAGCCGCGCCAACTGGGTGGCTGTATCGACCGCAACTACCCAAATCTGATCCACGAGACATTCTAGGTGGGCTTCAAAGAGTAAAGGAATGACCAGTAAAATCTGCGGATGATGGCAGGTTTGGATGGCTTGCTGCATCTGCTCAACCACCCACGGATGAATTTGCCCCTCCAGCCAATAGCGTTCTTGGGGGTCAGCAAAAATGATGTGTCCTAATCGTGGGCGATCTAGCTGGCCGTCTCCACGGCAAATTTCAGCACCATAGCGCTCAACCACTGCGTCGTAGGCTGGGGTACCGATCGCCACTGCCTCCCGCGCCAACTGATCTGCATCGACCACGGGTACGTGATAGCGTTCTTTCAGATAGGCCGCAACCACGGACTTGCCACAGGCAATACCACCCGTGAGGCCAATGCGTAAGGGCTTAGACACCCCCTTGCAGTACCACTGCTGGCCGGCCTAGGCGTACCGTTGCCCCCGTATCCGAGGGGACGGTGGGGAGAAACTGTTGGTAGGTCACGGTTTGGCCAGGGGCGATCGTGGCGGGTTCGGGTGCCGCTGCGCCCGTTTGTATCAGGCGGCCATCGGAACCAATCACTTCAAAGTTAATCGACTGAATCGTCACGGGTTGGCGGTTGTTATTGGTGACCGTCCCAGTCACTTCTGAAGAGCCGGGTAGTTTAATCACTGCCTGCAGCCGCGGCTGACCCACGCGGATATTGCGCAATAGCTGCTGCTCAAGGACTTGCGGATCCACCTCTGCGGTATCGCTAGGGGGATTTCCCCCTACTGCTGCCGTCGGAGCCATTGCCCCTGAGAGATTCAACAGATGATTCCAGTAACGTTGATTGCGCCCCCAGTTGTAGGGGGAGTTACCAATAATCACAATATCGCCAGCGGCTCGCTGTGCATAGGCTGCCGATGCTGCAAGGGTGAGCGGGGCGATCGCCCCTACCAGCGCCATGGTGATTGCTCGCAAATGACGGTAGTGGTTTGCGGGTTTTAGGGTATGACCACGGGTAACGTCTTTCATAACGCAGGTTCCTGTGACGTTGCAGCTTCAACTTCTATCTTAATCACAGGGAACTGATGCAGGGCTGTCGCGCGAACCGCCGGTTTTATCGGCACAGTCTAACTATTGCAGTAGGGGCATATTGACAATCTGCGGATCAATACCAGCAGTGTTCAACAGATCTTGCCATTGCTGTTTCATGGCGGGGTCATTGGGGTTTTGGCGTTGCAGCGCCGCTAGGGTGGCAAGGGTATCATTCCATAACTGGTTTGCCGCTAAAAGCGGTAAACGCTCTGCTGCTGGAGCCGTGGTGATGACTGCGGCTAAGTTGCTGTCCAGTTCTGCCCGCTCAATCCAACCTGTAACAAAGGGGTTGGCATCCGGTTCGTTGGGCTTACAGGTCAGAGAGAAAATCCATTGATATTTTTGCCCTGGCTGTAGGGCGGCTTTTGTTGGATCAATCGTGACGCTGACAATGCCTGCTGTGCCGCTGACCGGAACCTCTTGCGTGGCCAGTAGATCCCCCCCTTCGCTGAGGATCATCAGCTCTGCCGATTTGGCCGTACTTTGGGGAACATAGAAAAAGAGGCTAGGGTTGGCCGCAGCAGTTACGCCGAGGTTATCTTCGGGCACGAGAGCTACAATCTTAGCAAGTTTACCTTGGGTACATTCGCCAAAGCGTGTTGCACCCGCAATCCGCTGGCCGGGCATCCCTCGTCCTGTGGGCACAAAAGTGAGCCGATTCCCAGACTGTGCGGCAAAGCGATCGCGGGCAATGTAGGCTTCAACATTGCTGATAGCATTGAGGGCGTAGCGGTCACCGGGCCGCAGGCTAAGGGCACGGCGGAAGTTAATGAGAGCCGATTGATAGTCGCGTTTGGCCGTCAGCTGATAGCCCCGCTGCATGTAGCGGTCAAATTCGCTGGCAGGGTTACTTTGAGCAACGGCGGGCGTGGCGACGATGGTGGGTAAGCTGCCGACACCTAACGTCAACGTACCAAGGAGAATGAGCGGCAGACCAAAACGTAGGGAAGACATAGCACTTACCTGTTGAATGCGCTAACTATCTTTAAGGTACTATGGGGGACCAAGACCTGTTGTGATCTGGCTTCTGCAACAACTGTGATGAATTTCGGTCATCGAGGGTGGGCTGCCCCGCAATGATTGGTGATCTAGATCTAGAGGGCGTGAGCGTCCCATTGGTGGAAATTTTTTCCGCGATTCAAGGGGAAGGCGCTAATGTTGGGACGCGGCAACTGTTTATTCGCTTTGCAGGATGTGATCTGCGCTGTACCTATTGTGACAGCGCCCATACTTGGGGTGTTCCGGCGATCGCTGTGTTGGAAACGATTGCGGGCGATCGCCAGTTCCAGCGGGTCGCCAACCCCCTCTCCGGCACCCAAATTCTTGCTGCTGTGGCGCAACTCCATCACCCCCACCTCCATGACAGCATTAGCTTAACCGGCGGTGAACCGCTCCTGCACGCCCTTGCCTTAGCCACTCTGCTACCAGCGCTAAAAGCGGCCACCCAACTGCCACTGTACTTAGAAACAGGCGGTCACCATCCTAGGGCGCTAGAGCGGGTGTTACCCTACCTCGACAGTGTGGGGATGGATATTAAGCTGCCGAGTGTCAGTGGCGAGTGTCATTGGCCAGCCCATCAACAGTTCTTGACCCTCTGCGATCGCGCCGGGGTTGAGGTCTTTTGTAAGGTCATCATTTCTGCGCTGACAACCCCCACTGATTTGGCGACAATGGCGGAGTTGGTGGCCACGGTTAACCCCCGCATCCCCGTCTTTTTGCAACCGGTGACCCCCATTGGTACGGGGCGCTTGACCCAGCCCCCTACCCCAGCCCAAGTGTTGGCGTGGCAGGCGTACCTCAAAAACCACCTTGCCCATGTGCGGGTGATTCCCCAAACCCATAAGTTTTTGGGGCAGCGTTGATCTGCGCCTTTGCCGCTGTTGTGATACCTAGGCAGGGACGATAAAGTAGGATGGAATGAATCGACAGTTTAAGGCACTATGGCAGCACCCGCAATACTGGTTTTAGCCGATGGTTCAGTTTTTCGCGGTTTCTCCTTTGGCGCGCCGGGCACGGCTATTGGCGAGGTCGTGTTTAATACAGGCATGACCGGCTACCAAGAGGTGCTGACGGATCCGAGCTATTGCGGCCAAATTGTGACCTTTACCTATCCTGAGCTGGGGAATACGGGCATTACCCCTGAAGATGATGAGTCCGATCGCCCCCACGTGCGCGGTGCCATTGCCCGCAACATTTGCACGGTGCCCAGTAACTGGCGATCGCGCCAGTCGCTGCCAGACTACCTTAGCGCCCATCGCATTCCCGGAATCTATGGCATTGATACCCGCGCCCTCACCCGCAAGATCCGCACGGTCGGGGCGATGAACGGCGGCATTTCCACAGAGATTCTAGACCCGCTGCAACTGCTACAGGAGGTCTTGGCCGCCCCCAGTATGCAAGGGCAAAACCTCGCTAACATGGTGAGCACCCGCACTCCCTACGAGTGGACTGAGCCGACTCCCCCCGCTTGGGAATTTCGCCCCCCCGTGACTCCTGAGGAGCCACCCCTAACTGTAGTGGCGCTTGATTTTGGCGTTAAACGCAACATCCTGCGCCGTTTAGCGAGCTATGGCTGCCGTGTCATCGTGGTGCCTAGCGATACTCCAGCAGAAACCGTGCTCAGCTATAACCCCGATGGCATTTTCCTCTCCAATGGGCCTGGAGATCCGGCGGCGGTGGTCGAAGGGATTGAAACGGCACGGCAGCTTTTGGCGGCTCAGCGCCCGATGTTTGGTATTTGCTTAGGCCATCAACTGTTGGGGCTATCCCTTGGGGCAGAAACCTTTAAGCTGAAGTTTGGGCATCGCGGCCTTAACCAACCCGCAGGACTAACCCGCGAAGTAGAAATTACCAGCCAAAACCACGGCTTTGCCATTAGCAAAGAATCCCTTGAAAAAACCCCAGTGGCAGTAACTCACCTGAACCTCAACGACAAAACGATCGCTGGCTTGAAACATCAAACCCTACCCATCTTTTCGGTGCAATACCACCCCGAAGCCAGTCCGGGGCCTCATGATGCCGACTATCTCTTTGGCGAATTTGTGGCGCAAATGCGTGCCTATCGCCAACAGCACCCTCGCCCCTCAGCTACCGGATGAAACTGCGCGCTCTGATCCCCTATGTTTTTTTGGCACCGGCGTTGGTGTTACTGACCTTAACGGTGTTTTGGCCGGCGCTACAGGCGTTTGTTCTGAGTTTTAGCCGTTACGACGCCGATTTGTTGAGCGCCCCAACGTGGGTGGGGCTAGCAAATTTTGAGCAACTCCTGCGCGATGGCGTCTTTTGGAAAACCCTTGGCAATACTCTCCTTTACTTGGTCATTGTGGTGCCGATGTTGGCGATCGCCCCACTGTTACTAGCGATTCTGGTCAACCAGCCCCTGCGGGGGATTCATTGGTTTCGCACCGCCTACTACACCCCCGTGATTATTTCCATGGTGGTAGCGGGGATTGCTTGGCGGTGGCTCTATGCCCCCAATGGGCTGCTGAATCAGATCTTGCAAGGCTTGCACATTAGCACCAGTGGCATCCCGTGGCTCACTAGCCCGCAACTGTCACTGTTTAGCGTGATGGCGGTCACTGTCTGGAAAGGGCTGGGGTACTACATGGTCATTTATCTGGCAGGGCTACAGGGCATTAGTGGCGAACTTTACGAAGCAGCGGCACTGGACGGCAGCGATGGCTGGCATCAGCACTGGGATATTACCCTGCCTCTGATGCGACCCTACATTTTGCTGGTGACTATTATTTCAGCGATCGCCGCAACCAAAGTGTTTGAGGAAGTCTATGTCATGACCCAAGGGGGGCCTCTCAATAGCTCTAAAACGATTGTTTATTACATCTATGAAAATGCCTTTCAGCGCCTAGAAATCAACTACGCCTGTACCATTGGCCTTGTGCTATTTCTCCTGATCTTTTCACTCTCATTGCTGAATCTTAAGGTTGGCCAGCAGGGGAGCCTACCCCTTAGCTAAGAACTTGCATCCGCTGAATCAGCCATTGATTGCCCTCCTGCACCAAGGTATAAAGAACGCGGTAGCTATCGTTGTAGGAAATATCGGATCGGAGCGTCCCTTGCTCATAAAACTTGGCATCTTCCTGAATCTGAGCAATAACATCCACACGGTTATTTTCTAGGGGGCGGATTTCCTTAATCTCTAGGTTAGTGAGGGTGTAGCTCCAATAGCTTCCCTCCGATTTTAGTCCCTGTGCTCGCGATCGCCACGTACTCAGGGCTGGTTCCGTTAAAATCTTTTCTAAGTTATCAATGGCAAAGTTACTACCCAAGGCCTGCGCCTTGATCTGCTGCCAAGCTTGCAGGCGATCGCGCGCCATCTCAATCGTCATTTCTGGTACGTCAGGGGATGGATTGGTGGCCACCGGCGTGGGTGTCGCTACTGCAATAGGTGTTTCTGGGGGAGGGGCTGTGGTGAGCCGTGGCTGGAACCAGTAGTGCTGCGCCAACACACCCGCGCCGATGAGGAGCACGCCCCCACTCACCCAGAGCCAACCGTTACGGGGACGCTGGCGACGATCCCTTGTTCGGCGCTGTTGGGTTCTTGTCGTTGTGGTTCGAGGGGAGATCGTGTGGCTCGTGCTACTAACTGTTGCCGTTGGTGATGGCACGTCAGGGGGCGGAACACTGACTTGGTGTGCCTCAAGGGGCAGGGTCTCTGCGGTGAGAGAGACGACCGGAAAGGGGGCGCGGTAAGGAGGAGGTACAGCAACACTAGGTTTAACGGTTACCGGCGGTGGGGGTGTTCCCTCATCAGGAGTGATAGGAGTAACCACGAGTTCTTCATTGAGGGCGTCGAGGTAGGTTTGAATATTTGGGTCAGCGAAATACTGATCTAGGGATACGAGGGTTTCCCCTAAATCTCGAAAGGCAGGGTAAATTTCTTCTTGGAGCCATTGTTCAGTGTAGTAGCACAGTCCTGGCAGTAGGTCTGGTGCGTTCCCTGAATGGCGGCGAATAAAGGCAATACTTTGCTGATCTTGGCTTTTTTCTAGCGCCGCGAGCGCCTCAGCGGGCTGCCCCAACAGGAGCAAGCAACTGGCTAACTCGAGGTAAATATCTTGATTGGGCAGCAGGCGTTGCAGTAGGTCTTTACCACGGCGAATCAAACTGGGTTGCAGCTCATGGAATCCCCGCGCCACTAAAGCGTGCACGGCTAGGTAGGAGGCCACAGCAGAGGGTCGCCGCGCCTCCCGCTCAAACAATTCTTGCTGTTCAGTTGCCGTGAGGTAAGCTCGTAGCTGCAAAATAAACTTGAGGAAATCTTCTACCCCTAAGCCAGAACGATCATCCTGACGCCCTTCAATGCCGCCGCGATCGCTGAGCATCTCCCGCAATAGCAGCACCCCTCGCTGACGACCCACACTATCAGATAGAGGCAGCGCCAACAGTTCGAGGATTCGGTAGGGGCGCAAGCGATCCAGTTCACTTTGAAATTGTTGTTGCAGTTCGGGAAACAACCCGGAGCGCTCTAAAATCCGCAGTCCAGCTTCCAGATGGGTGGCGGCGGCCTGATAGTGCTGTTGCTGCCATTGCTCCCGACCCAATTCAAGATAGGCCAAGGCCACGGTCAACGTAATATCTGCTTCCGCAGCGGATCCCGTATAGGGACGGCTCAAATCAAGGGGATCCCCCTTGAGAAAGGGCTGCCCTAGGCGCACAACTTGGTTGTAGTCTCCCAGTTCATAGAGAAGTAGGAGCGCACCGGATAACTGTTGCTCCGTGATCTCGAGGTCTGGAACCACGGGTTGCGGATCGAGTTGGGCAATGAGATCATCGGTATCAAGACTGCGACAGCGGCGATCGTAGGCGTGACGTTGATCGGGTTCCCGCAGAACTTGGTAGGCGTGTTCAATCAGCTCGCGGCGGGTTGCTACAGTTGTCGGCGAGTGATGGTGGCTGGGCAACTGCAACAGACGATCTTGAAACGCTTGATCAATTTGCTCAGGTGTTGCCTGCATTGGCACACCTAACACTTGATAATAATCTAAAGGAATGCGCACCTGAACCCAGTCCTCAATAAATAAAGCACGACTCAAACTGATCCGTAGTTGACAGCCACTTGCCCGCGCAGACACAGGGGAGAGGGTGGAGACACTGCCCCCGCGCAGAGACGTTGCCCCTGCCTCTCTGTTTTATCGTTACACCCCTAACAAGGGACGGTAACCTTGAAGATGGTGCCAGAGCGTGCCAGCACAAGAGGGAGCATCAAGCGTTCTAGAGTATCACAATTGTTTCCACTATGGCACAGGCCAGCCCTAGGTCAGGCGTCCTCTTGGGAAGTGAACACTAACACTGCCACCCTTTGGGAACTCATGATAGTATCGGGACACATTACCGTAAACCTGCAACCTAGCAGCACGTTTAGGACAAGAGGGCGTGACAGAACCAATATTTTGGTTGGCCGTGTCACTGGTGTTAGTGGCCGTGTGCTTGGCAGTGGTGTTGGCTGCTGCCATTCCTGCCTTTATGGAGTTGGCGCGGGCTGCCCGCAGTGCCGAAAAGCTTTTTGACACCCTTGGTCGTGAACTGCCCCCTACCCTTGAGGCCATTCGCCTCACAGGTCTTGAAATTAGCGATCTGACGGATGACATTAGCCAAGGGGTTGAAAGTGCTGGCAATGTTGTCAAGCAGGTGGATCAAAGTATTTCCGCTGCTAAACGCCAAGTTCAAGAGGCGAAAGTGACAACCCGCAGTGTGTTTGCGGGAGTGAAGGCCGCATGGCAAACGTGGAATCGTCCCAGTCGTCGACCATCCCGCCTTACCAGCAGCAATTTACCCCCCCTTGAGCCACACTTAGATCGTCAAGAGCGTCGGGAGCAGGCTAAGGACAGTTGAACCATGGCCTGCCGTAGGGTACCGTGTGCCTCACTGCCTAATTTCAGTTGATATTCTGTAACCAGTAAAATGCTGAGGCTCTCTTCTAGGGCAGCAAGAGGAATTGCCCTAACCTCTTTTTGTAGAAAATAGACCCGTTTGGGGTTGCCGATCTCCGCTAATTTGGCAATCGTCTGCACATCTCGCTC
The DNA here is from genome assembly GCF_022570815.1 of Synechococcus sp. PCC 6716. Classification (NCBI taxonomy): domain Bacteria; kingdom Bacillati; phylum Cyanobacteriota; class Cyanophyceae; order Synechococcales; family Synechococcaceae; genus Synechococcus; species Synechococcus sp. PCC 6716. The sequence goes on along the minus strand of NZ_JAKLTU010000039.1, from coordinate 3,176 downwards.
GTTACTGAGCAGTTTGATCCACAACCATGTGCGAAATTGCTTGCTCAGGCTAGCAATTAGGCGCAGCGGTGGTTCATTTTGTTGCAGGAGGGCATCAAGTTGGCTAAGGGCTGCTCCTGTGTGGCTTTGCAGGAGGCTACTGGCCAAGGCTAGGGTACTTTGTTGGGTGGCGTGAACAAGGGTGGCAATATCCGTTGGCGTTGGGGGGCGATCGCCCGCAAAGAGGGAGAGCTTTTCTAATTCATTGTGCAGTTGGCGACTATCATTGCCCACGGCTTCGGCAAGGAGGTGAATAGCCTCCTCCGATAGGCTGAGGTGATAGTGCTCGGCGCTGTTGCGGATCTGTGCTTCAATTTCTGAGGTTTTCCATGCTGGGATGGGGCTGAATTCCTGAAATTTGCTGTGCTGTTGCAGGAGTTTAACGGCCTTACTGCGGCTGTCGGGTTTTTGGGGGCTAGTGAGCAAAAGGTGGCAGGTGCTAGGAATCTGCGGCAGCGTTCGTTCGAAATCCGCCAGCAGTTCCGCACTACAGCGTTGGCCAAGGGTGGTGTTTGCCAGCCACACGAGGCGATCGCCCCCGCCAAAGGGAGGGGTCATCACCTGAGCTAGGGCAGACTGAATTTGACTTGGATCCTCGCCAGCATACTTTTCAAAATTAAAGCTCTCCCACAGCGGATCCACAACCTGGTGTTGCAGTGCCTTGACGGCTTGCTCTAGGCGAAATGAGTCTTCTCCCCAGTAGAAATAAACAGGCATGGTGCGGAAATACGGTGCCATCGATTACTATAAATGCATTGTGGCGGAGAATAAGGAGATGGTGCGATCGCGCCGGTTGGCATTGGCAGCACTAGGCCTGAGTTTGGGGATTGCACCGCTGCTGTGGCAGTCTGCCGCCTCCCAAGAGACTGCGTCTCAGGCACTAACAATTCTGGCTGATGTGCAACAGGCAAACGCAATGACGGGGGTCATCACGGCACGGGGGAATGTGCAACTGCGGTATCCTGCCCGGCAAATTCAGGCCACTGCGGCTCAAGCCCAGTACTTTAGTCGGGAAGGACGCATTGTCCTCAGTGGTAATGTCTATGTATTGCAGGAGGGGAACAGCCTGCGGGCAGACTCCATCACATACCTTATCCAAGAAGCAAAATTTGTGGCCTTACCTGCCCCAAGCCGCCAAGTTGAATCTATTTTAATGATCCCCGATGACCCTAACCAACAAATTATTGAATCTGTGCAGCCCTAGTGGTGGGTTTGCCCTACCGACCACTCTGCGCCTAGAAGGGGTGTGTAAACGCTACGGTGCGCGCTGGGTTGTCGATCACGTCAGTTTATCAGTGGCGCGCGGTGAAGTGGTGGGGTTACTCGGCCCCAACGGAGCGGGTAAAACCACTACCTTTTATATGGCAACCGGCATCGAGCGGCCAGATCAAGGGCGAGTGTGGCTTGACGATGATGACATTACCCGTACCCCGTTGCACCAGCGGGCGCGGCGGGGGATTGGTTATCTGCCTCAGGAACCCAGTATTTTTCGGCAGTTGACCGTTGCTGAGAATATTCTCCTTGTTTTAGAGCAAACGGGCGTGCCCCGGCGGCAGTGGCGCGATCGCCTCGATCATCTGTTAACGGAATTTCACCTGACCCATATCGCCCACACCCTTGGCCAGCGGGTGTCTGGGGGGGAGCGGCGGCGCACTGAGTTGGCTCGCGCCTTGGCAGCAGGGGTTCGCGGCCCCAGTTTCTTGCTCTTGGATGAACCCTTTGCGGGGGTGGATCCCATTGCGGTGCATGATCTCCAAACCATGATTGCTACCCTGCGCGATCGCCAAATGGGCATTCTAATTACAGATCACAATGTGCGAGAAACCTTGGAGATTATTGACCGCGCCTATATTTTGCGAGAGGGACAACTTTTAGCGGCGGGCAGCGGCTGGGAACTGGCGCAAGACGCAAAGGTGCGGCAGTACTACTTGGGCGAAGATTTCCGTTTCTGAGATGGTCAACCTGTTGTGCTGGGGGCGATCATTGCACCTATCGAAACTCGATCGCTACATCCTGTCCCTTTTACTGCCCGGGCTTGGCTTTGGGGTAGCCATTTTTACGACCCTTGCCCTAGCGGTGGGCACCCTCTTTGATCTGGTGCGACAAATTGCCGATGCCCAGTTACCCTTAAGTATTTTGCTGCAACTCATTTGGTATGAATTGCCCACGGTGTTGGTACTGGTCTTGCCCATGGCGGTATTGCTAGCAGTGGTAGGTGCCATGAGCCACCTTTCGGAAGAGGGGGAGTGGATCGCGTTGCGCAGTGTCGGTGTGTGTTTGCAACGCCTACTGGTGCCGATTTTAGGGTTTGCCCTCCTCGTCAGTAGTGCCACCTTACTCCTCAATGAAACATGGGTGCCTATCGCCAAGTTTCAGTCTGAACAACTGATGCAGCAGCTCCTACAGCAGGAGCGCACCCTAGGGCAAGGCACGGATATTTTTTATCCTGAGTACGATCGCGACCAAACCATCCGCCGTCTCTACTATGCCCATCGCTTCGATGGTAGTCGTATTCAGGGGTTAACCATCCTTGATTTTTCACAGCCAGAGGTCACCCAAGTTATTACTGCCGAAGCCGCAGAGTGGAACTTCCGTGAGAGTACGTGGTTTCTCTCCCGCGGCATTGCCTATCTGATTAGCCATCGTGGGGTCAGTCGCGATCTATTGCAGTTTGAGGAACAGGAAATTCGCCTACCGCGGCCTGCCCAGTCACGGCAACTGCGTCCTACCGAGGTCAATGAACTTTCAATTCTGCAAACCCGGCGGGCGCTGCGTCGTCTTGATCCGGTCAAGGATGCGGAGCTGGTGCGTGCCCTAAAGGTTCATCTGGCGCAATCCTATGCCCAGCCCTTTTTAGCCGTTGTTTTTGCCCTTTTGGGGGTTGGATTTGGCCTCAGTCCGTCGCAACGACGGGGGCGGCAGGGATTTGGCGTGAGTGTTGCGGTTATCTTTGGCCAGTACGTCTTGGCCTTCTTTCTTGGGGCACTGGGGACAATTGGTACCCTCCCCCCGCTGGTGGCGGCATGGTTACCCCACATCATCGGCGGTAGTGTGGCGGTTGGGTTAATGTGGCGGGTCAACCGTAGCTAGGGGCTGTACCCATCGCGTTATGATGAGAAAAGTGCTGATTGCTCACC
>NZ_JAKLTU010000038.1:0-31191 GCF_022570815.1 Synechococcus sp. PCC 6716 | reverse complement strand
CCATTGTTCTTGATCCTGCATATCACTTTTGCGCTTGTCTGGGGGTAAATCAGGTGTTTACTCAGCCTTGCGTCATGCGGGTTCTACTGTCCCAACCGATGATTCGAGTTTGACCTGTTGCATCAGAGAGATGACCCTAGCTTCTCCACGATGTCTCGCATCTAAGGGGTGACGGTCTGTCTCTCTAGTTTTAAGATACAAGGGAGCTAAGAGTCTTGTTCCCTCTCCTTTGGGAAAGGGCTAGGGTGAAGGCGACAAAAGAGTCAAACCCGAAAGTCATACTTCTATTCAGCAACGCCCTAGTGTTCTCCATGCATTCCCTGTTTTGGGTAAGATAGATTTGGCGTGCTGCCCTAGGGCATCGCGCTACCGCTGTTTGTTGTCTGCAGCGCAAATGGGCAAACAAATCAATGCATCATTAGGGTAAACGAACTGTGGCCGAACCCCATCATCAACGTAAAAAGACTACTGGGATGACCTACAGTTGGCCGCTGGCAGGAACCTATCAAGCCCTGAGTTCAGCGTCGGTCGATTTAATTTGGCGCAAAATCGTCAATTTAGCTGATGTCTCATGGCACCCGCTGATTTTACGTACCAATGTGCCCTACGGGTTCGTGCCTAAACCCGGCTTTATCTTTCAGGCGGTGACGCGCTGGATTCCATGGCCAATTCAGATTTTTGTGGAGCGGGTGTCGCCGGGGAAGCTTTTGAGTATTCGCATTTTAGTGCTGCCGGGGGTGGAAGAGCGGGTGACCTATCGCATTGAGTCAACCCTCTGTGGGAGTCATATTTCATGCTCGGTGATGTTGCGGGGGTGGCTAGCGCCGCTCCTGTGGTCTCTTATTCGTGACTATGCGGCCGGCGTGGCGGCGCAGTTGGCGATCGCCGCTGAAAAAGATCCGCCAAAGGCATCGCCGCCGCCCATTGATCCGTGTCTAGGGTTCTAGGACTCACAAGCGATGCTGACGGATAACGATCGCGTACAGGTTTTAAGCGAAGCCCTACCCTACCTACAGTCTTTTGCGGGGCGCACCTTCGTGGTGAAGTATGGCGGAGCGGCGATGAAAGAGGGACACCTCAAGGATTCGGTGATTCGCGATATTGTCTTTTTGTCCTATGTGGGCATTCGTCCTGTGGTGGTGCATGGGGGTGGGCCTGAAATCAATACTTGGTTAGCAAAGCTAAATATTGAACCGCAATTCAAAAATGGTTTGCGGGTCACCGATGCGGCCACGATGGATGTGGTAGAAATGGTATTGGTGGGGCGAGTCAATAAAGAAATTGTAACGTTGATTAACACAGCGGGTGGTCAAGCCGTGGGATTGTGCGGCAAAGATGGTAACTTGATCCGTGCCCGCGCCCAAGGGGAGGACAGTATTGGCTTTGTGGGTGAAGTGCAGGGGGTGGATATCCGTGTTGTCTCCACTCTCGTGGAAAAGGGCTATATTCCCGTCATTTCCAGTGTGGCGGCGGACGAAACAGGGCAGGCCTACAATATTAATGCCGACACGGTAGCCGGCGAAATTGCGGCTGCTTTAGGGGCTGAAAAGTTAATTTTGCTGACGGACACCGCTGGAATCTTACGCGATTACCATGACCCCAGTACCCTGATTTATCGGATGGATATTGCTGAGGCGCGGCAACTCATCAAAGAGGGAGTTGTGTCTGGTGGGATGATTCCCAAGGTGACCTGTTGTGTGCGATCGCTAGCGCAGGGGGTAAAAGCAGCCCATATCATTGATGGCCGCGTTCCCCACGCCCTACTGCTGGAAATTTTTACGGACTCGGGAATTGGCTCGATGCTGGTTGGCTCCAGTTCCGCCTATGATCGCGCCTTTGGCGGCTAAGGTGGCGCTGTAGGATGGGCGGCCACACGAGCGTTTTGAGCAACAGCCCCAAGGTCTTCAATTCAGAGGGAGCCTGTGGCCACTGCCAGCGATTGGGCTCACAGAACAAGAACCGGATTAACTGCCGGTAGGTGTCGAGGCTGAGGGGGGCAAACTGGATCGTGATCAGCGTCGTTGGGGGTGTGCTGGCGCTAGGTTGCGGGGTAATGTCAACAATCGTGCCCGCAAGATTGATACCCACTTCGAGGAGGCGAAGGGTGACCTCAACGTTCACTGCCGAACTGGGGAGAGCTTGATGGAGCTGAACAACCGCCCCCCCTTCCGAGAGGTGGGTGGTGGTACCCCAGACTGCTGCCGACTGATCCCAAGCTAGGTGCAATTCAACGGTTTGCTGCACCCTTAGCCAGTCGTACGGATCGGGACGGGGGCGCTCAATCAGGCTGTAAATGGCCAGAGCCAAGATAACTAAATTGTAAAGATTCCAGACCCATGCCAAGATCAGCCCCCGCGCTTGCAGATGGTGCCAGTTGAGCACAGCCGCCACCAGTGATGCGCCAAATAAGACCAGTAATGGCCACCCCAAGCTCCACTGAAAACGGTAGCGATCGCCACGGGTTCCCTTGGGGGTGACCCAAAATCCACGTCCAAAGGGGCGAATTAACGTTTGAACCACCGTGAGGGTGAGGGGAATACACTGCACGACCGCATATACATCTGAGATCAGCGCAGAACGACTCCGGCCATTGAGCCAGGCAAAGGTACTTAGAAGTAGCCAGTAGTAGGGCAAGAAATAGTACACCCACTCCCGCAGGGTGGTTTCCAAGGGCACAATGCCTAAAAACGCCGAGGCAAGGGGTAACACTAGTAGCAACAGTCGTAGCGGACTGTGGAACCACTGGCTCATTCCCTCAAGGTGAGCCAAGCGCTGTAAAAGGGTGAGATTTTTGGCACGAAGAGGGCCTGCGGCTATAAAAAATCCTTGTAGAGTACCCCGCGCCCAACGCAACCGCTGCCCAATGTGGCCGCCCATGTCGTCAGCACACAGACCGGCACTGAGGCTCTCGTTGAGATACACCACCCGATAGTGGGCTGCCGCCAGTTGAATGCCAGTGTAGTAATCTTCACTGAGGGAGTCGGTGACAAAGCCCCCCACCGCCTCAAGGGCAGAGCGCCGTACCACAAAGGAACTGCCGTAGCACAGGGCGGTTTCAATGCTATCGCGCAACACTTGGTAATGGCGGGAAAAGATTTCCACTTCTTGGGGCAGTTGGGTTTCAAGCCCCAGATTACGGGCTACTGGATCGGGGTTGTAGAAGCTTTGGTAGGTCTGCACCAAGCCAATATCGGCGGTTTGAAATAGGCCAACGGTACGGGTGAGAAAATTGCGCGTTGGCACAAAATCGGCGTCAAACACAGCAATCAGCTCGCTGTGGGTGTGGCCAAGGGCATGGTTCAAATTGCCCGCCTTGGCATGGCGATTATCTGGGCGAGCAAGGTAGTGGCATCCCAGTTCCGCTGCCAGTTCCCGCAGTTCAGGGCGGCGGGTGTCATCCAAGACATAGATGCGCTTGTAGGGATAGTCCAGCGCCTGACACCCCACAATGGTGCGGCGCAGAATCGTGAGTGGCTCGTTATAGGTGGGGATGAGAATATCGACCCACGGTTGATAGCGCCCGGCTTTAACGGCCATCGCCGCTGCATCTGCCTGGGGCCGGCGATCGTTAACCTTCAGCAGCAGGTACAGTTGCAGGACGTAGCCACTCATGATGAAACCTTCAATCCCTAGTAGGAGAAGACTGACAGCTGCTTCTGTTGGGGTTCGTAAATTTAGGGTGACGAGCGATCGCCACAGCAGGTAACGCAGCATCAGCGCCAATAGACTAGACACAATAACCAGACGTCCCCATTGCTGGCGCACTGTACACCAGCGCAGTACAATCCCACTCAACCCCACCATTAGCACTAATGGCCAAAATAGCCATGGCTTCTCAAGATGCTCAATCCCTAACAAGGGAACAGTGCGCACCGTCAGTAAGCCATCACAGAGTGCCTTCAAGGCGCGATCGCCCCAAGCGCGGTGTTGCCAGAACAGATAAGCGAGTGCTGGCACAAGCAGAATCAGCCCTAAGATGCGGGGAACCCGTCGCAGTTGCGTGGCAGACCACTGTGTCAAGGCTGTCAGCATGGGGAGGTATCCTAACGTCTTGCTAGGCGTGCGCCAAATGTAAAAAAATGTAAACTCAAGGATTTGACGCGCAATGGTTGCCGCTGGTTCCCTAGCAGATCTGCTAGGGAAAAATAATCCTCGTAAGAGCCATCCTGTGGCTGCAAGAATATGCCACGATCAAAGGTAAGTGCTATTTCTTGAGTGCCCAGAGCCTATGACGACGTCCAGCGGTGATACTGAACCGGCTGCCCTTTCAACTCTAACAGTCGATCGCCCCCCATTCATCTTTCACAATCAATTTCAAGGGTGGATGGAGGTTTACGCACCCGTACAGCAGTATGAGCAGTATCTCAATAACCATCAGGAATGGTTTTACCGCTGCGCTCAACCTATGCAGGCGACCCCCGTTGGCCAGCATGGTTATATTCTTACCATTGGGCGTTATGGCTCCCATGGTTACGAAGTAGAGCCGAAAATTGGCTTGCATCTGCTCCCCCAAGATCAGGGTGTATATCGGATTGAAACGATTCCAGTGCCCGATCAGCCCTTTTTGAACTACAACGTGAATTTTGCAGCGGCGATGGATCTGGTACCGCTCAAAGCTCAGCCAGAAACCGATCCTGAGCTGCTTGATCGCAATATTTATGACTACACGCGGGTGAATTGGCAGCTTGACCTGCGGGTGGAAATGTATTTTCCGAGGTTTATCTATCGCTTGCCCCATGGCCTAGTTCAGGGGACAGGAAATCGTGTTCTTGCCCAAATTGTGCGCCAAGTCTCCTACCGCCTGACGGCTAAAGTGCAAGATGACTTTCACGCCACCATTGGCTTAGAGTTGGGAAAACGCTGGCGACGACAACGCTTTCATACCGAGCGGGTTAGAACCCTATCCCCAGTTGTTGGCACTCATGGCGAATCTGATGCACCTGCGTCGTGAGTTCGCTGGGGGTTAGCCCTTGGCTTAGTTGACTGCCCATACCAATGGCGATCGCCCCTGCCCTCAGGAGGGGGATCACCTCTGACCAAGGAATGCCCCCACAGGGAATTAGGGGAATGTCTGGAAATGGCTGCCGCAGCATCCGCACATAGCCTGCTCCCCCCAAGGCCATCACCGGAAACACCTTCACCGCATCTGCCCCTGCTTGCCATGCCTGCACAATTTCTGTCGGCGTTAGGGCACCCAAAATCAGCGGGACGTGAGCGGCTTGGGCGTGGGGAATGAAATCAACAGCGGTGTGGGGGCTAACCAAGAACTGTGCGCCAGCAACAAGGGCAGCGTCTAGCATCGCTGTGGTGCGTAACGTCGCAGCACCGATTGTGCAGTGGGGGTACTGCTGCTGCAGATGGCGAATAATTGCCGCCGCGTCAGGAGTGGTCCAGGTCACCTCTAAACAGGTGAGGCCAGCACTGACATAACGATCCGCTTGGGCGATCGCCACCATGGGGTCTGCTGATCGAACCACAGCAATCAGAGGTAAAGGCCGCAGAAACCGCAGCCGTTGTTGCCACCCCTCCTTCACGTAGGTGCCCTAGGTAGTCATGCGGTGACTGCGTTTGCGCAGATAGCTAGCCTGCTGCCGCAGTTGTTGAAAATATTCTGTCTCAGTAATTTCTGCTACCTGTTGCCGCCGTTTTTCGTGGTCAATTTCAACCTTTAACTCTTCAATCTGTTGTTGCATCGCCTGTTCGCGATACTTACGCTCGGTGATGTCCTGCACTAAGCCCTCATAATAAGCAATGCTCCCGTCAGCATTGAGGACAGCTCGCATATCCACCTCTACCCAAATGATCTGGCGATCGCGCCGATAGGCTTTGAACTCAAAATGCCCCGTGGTATTACCGCTGTCAAAGTGGTTCGTAATTTCATCCCGGGTGGACTCCTCCACATACACTTGATCGCGAATACTGCTGATTGATGCCACCATCTGCTCAGGGGAGTCAAAGCCAAAAACACTGGCCATCGCTGCATTCACACGGATAAAGCGACTGTCAGCACTCGCCTGAAAGATGCCTTCAAGGGCATTTTCAAAAATACTGCGATAATTTTCCTCCGCAATCCGCAGCGCCTCCTCCGCCCGGATGCGATCGGTAATATCAATCCCCACAGAAACGGTGTGGGTACCCTTCATATATTTTTGTAAGGCCACTAGGTAGAAAATGATCTTGCCATTTCGCTTAACCGAAATGACCCGCGAAGCAAAGAGGTCAGGAGAGTTGACAAATTCATGCATAAACTCTGCCAGTTCACCATCTTCGTGCAAAAAGCCAAGGGGGCGGCCAATAAATGCTTCTGGTGGTAAATTTAGGGTTTCAGCTAACTTGCGATTGACCCCTTTATAAATCCCTTCAGCATTAATCCAAGAAATCGTCCCCGGAACAGCATTTAAGACCGCCTCAAACTGTTCATTGGCCTCAATGAGTTCATCGCGAATTTGCTCAAGAGAACGATTTTTCTGCTCTAGCTCCTGAAACGACCGCCGCAGTTGCACAAGCATCGCATTAAAGGATTCCGCCAGATCGCCAACCTCGTCAAAGGATTCCACGCGTACCTGTGCATCCAAGTTACCTTCTCGGACACGCCGGGTTGAATTGGCCAGAGCTTGGATGGGTTTCACAATCGCATTTGCACTCACGTATGCCCAGCCCGTTGCCGCCGCAAGGGTAATCAGGGTAATTACAAAGGCTGCTAGTCGCTTTTGGGTAATCATGGCGGAAATCCACGCTTGGGACTTACCCACAAAGGCCATCCCAATGGGGGGAGGATGGGGCAGCCCAAGGGTTTTGCGAAAGTCGTACAGCGGCTGGTACAGAGTCGCGTAGGGGGAGCCAATGATATTCGTTTTGCCTTGAAATATACGATCTTGATCCAGCACAGTGCTCGCAACTTGCCGCGAGACTCGAGTGCCAATGGCACGGGTTTGACCGTCAAGATACGGGACATTAGTTGCAATTCGTAAATCTTGGGCGAAGATGGTTGCTACCGTCTCAACCGTAGACCACTGTTGGGTGCGATCCACTAAATCCGGCATCTTGTTCAGTAGCACACCGGTCAAAATCATCCCTTGAAATTGATTACCCTCATAGAGGGGTTTGGCGGCAAAGGCAAAAAGCCCAATATTGCCATCTTCAATGGGGTAAGTACCCGCTGGGGCAGGTTGCTCCTGTACCGGTAGGTTAGTGATGGGCTGGGGACGCAGGGTTATTTTCCCTTGGCGCTCTAACCCCAGTAACTTCAATTCAGCGCCATTGAGCAGCACTAAACCACTGATCATCTCTTGGCGATCGCGCCCCACCCGGAAGGGAGCCAAGGCTGCAATACTCGTTGTTTGGCTGGGTGCCAACCGGTATGGGGAGGTAATTTGTTCCTGCAAGTTTAGGAGTTGAGCCTTACTGGCCGCTAGCAGCATGGTACGTTGCGCAAGAACAGTCCCTGTTGCATCCACGATCATCATAATGTTCATGGGTTGCTCAGAGACATCCACCCGTTCCAGCACTAGAGCCAGTCGCTCAGGCTGCATCATTTCTCGTACCCTGAGATTGCCGTTCTCAGCGCGCAGAGCGTTAGCAATCAGGAGGGCTTGAATGCGGGCTTCGTAGCTGAGGTTATTAATCTCCCAGTCCAAATCATCAAGGCTAGAACGCAACTGCTCTTGGAGCTGCCGCTCAAAGTTGAAGGTGCTCAACTGAATTAAAGACTCGGTGACGATCGCCGCCGGAAAAATAGCAGCAGCGGCCAAGGCAACCGTTAGCTTCCAGCGTAGGCCAAGGCGTTGCCACGAAACCGAGAGTTGAGAGAAAAAGGGTGACGAAAATTGTTTCATTGTAGAGATCATTGTAGAGACGCGCCCATTGCAGCAAGCAGTAACAATGGCAGGCGATCAGTCAAAAGAACCGGGAGTTTCCGTTTGCAGTGTCTAACCTGTTGCCATCATACACTTGGAAGTTGGACAAAACCGCCGCGCATCATAGCACCATCACTCAACGGTCGTGGCTGATGCCCTCGAGAGGGTCAGCCAAGGTTATGGCGGTGTAGTTGACAGGACTGCGTTGAGTAAACACAATTCACAAATACGGTGCGGGGTGTCCCGCCGATTTAGCTAATTATCGGCGCTGAAGGCTGCGTCCACCCGTAGCTCATCTAAGTTCCACAGGGCACCGCCAAGTGCCGTTGGGTTTGCACCAATGACGTGGTTGCGAAAGGCGGTGAGCGACAGTGGGTTAATCAGGTAAATAAAGGGCAGGTATTCCTGGGCGAGTCGCTGGGCTTCGGCATAGATTGGCTTGCGCCGCTCTTCGTCCAGTTCCTGTGCCCCTTGGATATAAAGATCACTAATACGCTGCTCCCAATCAGCAATGACTCGGCCAGTCAACGGTGGCTGGTTGGGGCTGGGTTGTTGGTTAAAACTATGCAAGAGGCCGTCCACTCGCCAAATATTAGCACTGCCATTTGGCTCACTGCCACCACCGGTAAATCCCAAGAGATGGCACTCCCACTCAAGGGAATTGGAGAGGCGATCCACGAGGGTGCCAAAGGCTAGAAATTGCAAGTCCACCTGCATGCCAATGGCTCCTAAGTCCTGCTGAATTTGGGTAGCAAGGGCTTCGCGGATTTTATTGCCAGCGTTGGTGATCAGTGAAAAGCGGACACGGTTCCCCTTGGCATCAAAGAGTTGGCCTTGGGCGTTGTAACGAAAGCCTGCGGCCTGGAGCAGTTCCTTGGCTTTTTCTGGTTGATAGGTATAGGTGGGTAACCCCGCCTCTGGCGAAAAGTAAAAGGGGCTTTGGGGGGCAATGGTGGAGTGCTGCGGTTCCCCTAACCCCTGATAGATGGTGTTGATCATGCGCTGGCGATCCAGGGCGTAGGCCACTGCTTGGCGAAAGCGTACCTCGTTAAACCAGTCGGACTTCACTGGATCCACAAGGGGTTTGCCATTGCGTTTCCCTCGGTTCAGGTTAAAGGCGATATATACAGTGCCTGTGCTAGGCCCACTGTTATAGATGCGGAATTGTCCGGGTGTTTCCTCGCGCTTCAGCAGCGAAAACATATCGGCAGTAACAGCAAATACATCTAACCCACCAGAGCGAAATTGCAGCATGGCGGTGTCGGTGGATTCAACAATCTGCCAGATGTACCGTTCAATGCGGGGCAACGGCGATCGCCAGTAGTAGGGGTTGCGGCGAAAGATCAGCCGTTGATTGTTAATGTAGCGATCCATAACAAACGGGCCGTTACCCACAATCTCGCGAGGATCGGTGTCGGTGCCCCAAAGGGAGAGAAATTTGAGGCGACCATTGCGATCGCGCTCCTGCACTGCTGATCGCAATTTGTGCGCCGGTAAAATTGGTAAGCCCGTATTGCGCAAGAGGGGGGCAAAGGGTTCGGGCAGCTTGAACGTGACTTGGCGATCGCCTTGGGCAGTTACCGTGGGCAGCAACCCCTGTGGGCCGATGCGGAGAATATCACGGCTACTAGTGGGAATCTCAGGATTAAAGTACACCTCGTTGTAGGTGAAGACCACATCCTCACTGGTCAGGGGTTCCCCGTCAGACCATTTCAGGTTAGGGCGCAGTTGAAAGACAATTTCAAGGGTTTCTGACTTGACCTGCCAAGATTCTGCCAAGGCTGGCTCTAGTTCCCCCGTGAGGCCATTTTCTTGCACTAGACCGCTGTAGAGGTACCCAAATACGTTAGGGGACTCTTGGCTGAGGGCGTAGTTAAAGGTTTTGGGGTCGGCAGTAACAGCACTCACCAGTTGATTGGCGCGAGGGGCAACAGAGACACGACAACTGCCCACAATAAGGGTGCAACACCACACTAGCAGCACAAGCAGCCACCAGGGCCGTCGCCCCATTAACCGCCCCCCACAATGGTGACAATCTCGAGGCGATCGCCGCTATTGACCTGAGTTGCCTGCCAAAACTGGCGATGCAAAATCTCGCCATTATATTCAATAGCCACCAAGCGAGGATGAATCCCTAAAACCTGACAAAGCTCCAGAATCGAGAGCGATCGCTCAAGGCTGTGAGGGTTTCCATTCACATAAATCACAATCGGTTGCTGTATCGTCACCATCGGGTTAAGGTGCGTCACGCAATTGATTGAAGCAAAAAATTCTAAAGGAATTGCTCAAGAGTCGCTTCAATTTTTGTTTTGGGAACTGCGCCAACTAAAATATCAACTTTTTGGCCACCTTTAAAAATCATAAGGGTAGGGATGCTACGAATACCGTAGTCAGTGGCTACCTTGGAGTTTTCATCGGTATTGACCTTAACCACCTTGACCTTGCCCGCATACTGGTTGGCGATTTCATCAACCACAGGGGCAACCATCCGGCACGGCCCACACCACGGCGCCCAAAAGTCAACAAGGACAGGAAGTTCACTGTCTAAAACTTCTTCTTTGAAGGTGGCATCAGTGACGGACAATGCACTGGACATAGGTCAAACCCTTATAACGAATCAGCGGCTATAAATTATACAGTAGCCTTTTGTAGGCACGTTAGATCGAGCAGAGTACTAGACTTCGGCGTTTAAGTCATCATCATCATCCTCAGAGCTATTGACCACCCGCCTGAAGCTGGTGAATAACTAAGGTGATCACGACTTTATTAGGCAATTTTAGCATATAACTGCAAGAATCCTCCGCTTCAAATCGTTGATTGAGGCGTGAGATGAATTGCGGTAATAAACAGTGCTATACAAGATGATCCCTGTTAAGAGGGTTAAGAAGCGCTCCTGTTGGTCACGAAAAATTTTGGGGATGTCAGCCAGAATAGCTGACTATTTGCTACAGGATCTGTCTGCGGTACCTTGAGGCCAATAATGCCCGCCTTTTTGAGTTGCAAATGTCCCAAGGCTTTCCCCCACAGAAGAAACTCAGCCCAGTGGCTGAGATTCGGTTCATGACCGACGAGGATTAATGTTCCATCGTGATCGTGTCGCCAATGCGCTAACCAAGTTAGCCACGTATTAAAACTACCGACAGGGGTCAACAGATCTGAGATCATCAGCTCAGTGGCCACCCCCGCCTCAAGTAAAATTTCAGCGGTTTGGCGTGCTCGCAGCAGGGGTGAACTGAGGATGAGTTCTCCTTCTACGCCAACTTCGAGTAAGCGTTGAGCCACGTGGAGCGTTTTCCGTTCCCCTTTAGCAGTGAGGGGGCGATCGCCATCGGCGCCTGTAAAAACATCACGCTCTACCGCAATGCCGTGGCGAACCAGCAAAAGAGTTAGCTCTGACATATAGCCTATTGATAGTATTGTTGGGGGTCTCCTAGCACAAAGTTACTCTGTACCATGGAGAACGTTATTTTTGGGATTCACTAAGTGGAGCAGTTTCTGCTTGATTTGGGTGTCATAAACATTCCACTTGAGCTTAGCGTATTCAGCATTCTCATTAAGACCCGATAAGAACCCTACCGGAATTTCAAACCCTCCCGCTTGGGAACGTCCCCCCCCAAAGAAACGCCCTTGGCGATCTTTACCAAAGGCTTCCTTGATAAACTCATCCGGATCAAGGGTAATTTTCGTGGTTCGCAAGGATCCAATAATCAGTTCAACCTCTTCATCTTCATCGTGAACGAGGCCATACACGACGGCAGTATGGACATTCTCTTCCGTAACGAGGAAATCTGCTGCTTGGGGAATCGCATCGCGGTCTTCGTAGCGAATATATCCCACCCCAGAAATAGAAAAGTTATTGTGAATGGAGCGATTTTTCAGAGAACGCTCAATCACGTCCATCACTTGCTTCGAGCGATGGGATTGCAGGATGGTATTGAGGAGCTGATAGTCGATGTAGCGGCTCAAAAAGGCCGCCGCTAGGAAATCTTCCTCTTTTGCTTGCTTCAGGCAGTCTGTATCGGATCGCAACCCATGCATCAGGGCAGTGGCGCACTTGACGTGAATAGGGTTACTGCTGTCTAGGGGGAGGAGTCCCGATTGGAGGTAC
This sequence comes from Synechococcus sp. PCC 6716, assembly GCF_022570815.1. NCBI lineage: Bacteria > Bacillati > Cyanobacteriota > Cyanophyceae > Synechococcales > Synechococcaceae > Synechococcus > Synechococcus sp. PCC 6716. Next base: position 19,227 of record NZ_JAKLTU010000038.1, on the reverse strand, counting down.
TGGGTCAGAATTGTGGCGGTTGCACGGGTGGTGGGGCGAATATCGGTAAATTCGGCTTGAATCGTTTCTTGGAGGTTGTGGTGATCAATAATGGCGATCGCCGGTAGCCCGGCCTCTTGCACAATGGGTAATAACTGGCTGGTGGTTCCTTGGTTATCGACCAAAACGTAGCCCTGATAGCAGGAGCAGTCTCGCTGATCTTTATTTTTTGCCCCCTGAACATTCCAACGCACCAAGGGCATACCAGTCAGGCGCACAAGGGTAATATTTTCTTGGTGACTGAGGGCACCGGCGTAGGCAATGTCACACTGAATGTCAAATTTCTCGGCGATAAGCTTATAGGTCCAAGCGGAGGAGAGTGCATCTGGATCCGGAAAATCTTGCAAAATCACAAGCTGGCGGTTGCCACGATGACGCTCCAACATCTGTCTAAGCGCCTCAGCGCGAGGATCGCTTAAGCGAGGATCTGGCTTCACCAGTTCTGACGGAGCAGCCTCAGTTTTGACAAGTGCGTTACCATTCACTTCAGGGTGATGGCTGCCGGTCTCAACAGTGACGGGATCCGTCAGTTCAAGTGGATGGGGAGATTGCATAGTTGCTTCAGCGTTTTTTTGCAGGTGATAATCCAGAGAGGAACACGGAACGTAAAATGGCTGTCTTAGTGTCGGCAGCGATTCTACTTCGATCTTGGCAGATATTCTACCGTTTGACATCCCCCTTGAGACAGTCTATCCAAGCACAGTGCCACTTGCTCCGGTGGCGGCGCTTAATGGTACCCTTTGCTCTGACCTTATTCCTAGGAGTGCCAGCTTTGGCCACAGCCCAACAGGTCTGGCAGGGTGCTGCTGTTGTGCAACCAGAAGCAGCGTTGAGAGAGTGGCAGCACAGCCACATTCTCTACCTTGGCGAAACCCACGATAGCTCTGCGGATCATGATGCTCAGTTAGCGATCTTGCAAGCAGTACACCGCCGTGGCCGCCCGTTGGCGATCGCCCTTGAAATGATTCAGCGTCCCTATCAAGCAGCCCTAGATGCCTATATTGCTGGTGAAATAACCGAAATGGAATTGCTTGCTCAAACGGAGTACGCGCAGCGCTGGGGGTTTCCATGGTCACTGTACGCGCCTATGTTTCGCTTTGCTAAGGAGCACCGCATTCCCCTGATTGCCCTCAACACCCCTACGGAAATTACCCGCCAAGTGGCACGCTCAGGGTTGCAGAGTTTAGAGCATGGCAATTTGCACTATATTCCCCCCCTTGAAGAGATTGATCTAAGCAACACGCGCTACCGCGATCGCCTTGCCAAGATTTTTCGCACAGCCCACGAAGGTCGCAGCCACAGCGTGAATATAGAGTTTTTTTATCAAGCACAGGTGTTATGGGATGAAACCATGGCCGCCGCCATTGCCGACTATCATCAGCAGCGCCCTGAGCGCTTAATCGTTGTGCTGGCTGGACGGGGGCACCTCTACTACGGTGATGGCATTCCCCAGCGGGTGCAACGGCGGCTGTCGTCTCAACCCCTGCACCAAGCAATTATCCTATTGAACCCTACCACCGCCGAAACAGCAGACCCCACGATCGCCGATTGGTTTTGGCAGCACCCCCCTAGGGGCCAGCAAAAATAGCGTCTTCAACATCAGAGCGGGCAAGGGAGTACTTAAACGATCGCTGAATGGTCGTCCCTTCGAGGCGATCGTGGTACACCACTTGCAGTTCTTCAATATCCAAACAAATTTGTGCCGACCATTGCGGATAATCAATATCCCAGCAATGAATATCGGTGTCATTCTGCACACATCCCTTTTGCCGTAGCCACTCTTCAAGCTGAGGCAACGCATGATTGTATAAAGGCGTATTTGCAGTGGGAAGAGTCGTCATGTTACGCTGCTACGTTGTTAACAATCTGTAAAATCCACTCTTGCCCCTGCTGCGAGAACCCAACAATCACCGCAAGGAGCAAACAGCCAACAAACGTCACCCCCAAAATGAACAGGGCAAACAGCTCTCCGGCAGAGAGGGGACGATCGCCTTGGGAGCGCACCGCCCTATAGAACTGTGGACTCGGCTGACTGGGTGGGCTAGAAACACCACCGCTACGGCTAGACCGTAACTGTAATTGCAGGTCATACCACTGCCGCTGCTCAGCATTGGTGAGCACCGCATAGGCTTCATTCAAACGGTGGAATTCTTCCCGAGCGATCGCCGCCGGCAGCGTGGTGGTATCTGGGTGGTAGAGCTTGCTCTTTTCCCGATAGGCACGACGAATATCCGCCAGCGACGCACTTGGCGGCACATCCAACACCTCATAGTGAGATTGCCCAAGATGCCCCATGAGTCGCAGACTATTTGACCAAATCAAAGATTTTGAACATGGGTAGATACATCGCTACCAGAATTGACCCTACCATACCCCCTAACACTGCAATCATCAAGGGTTCCATCACACTAGTCAAGGATTTTACGGCCTGCTCGACCTCATCCTCGTAAAAGTCAGCCACCTTCATGAGCATCTTATCCAGTTCACCGGTTTCTTCGCCCACATTGATCATCTGGGTGGCTAACACCGGAAAGACCCGCTCCTGTTGCAGAGCAATACTCAGCATCCCCCCCGTTTGTACTTCCTTGGCTGCCCGATCAATCGCATTGGAAATCACTTGATTGCCGGCCGTGGCACTAACAATCTCAAGAGAGCGCAAAATGGGAACCCCCGACCGTGAGAGCGACCCAAACGTCCGACAAAACCGAGCCACTGCCGTTTTTTCCACCAATTCCCCAAACAGAGGCAGCTTCAGCAGCAAGGCATCTAGTGTCAAACGCCCATTAGGCGTTTTGTAATAAAACCGAATACCAAAGACAATCGCTACCACTGTCACAATTAAGAGCGCCATGTATTGGGGTGTGCGCAGAAATTCACTCAACGCCACCATGGCAGCCGTAAAAGGCGGCAGTTCCCCTCCCAACTGGGTGAAAATTCCCTGAAAGACTGGAATCAAAAAGATGACCATCCCCAAGAAAATGCCTATCGCTAGCACGCCCACCACCACTGGATAGGTCAAGGCAGACTTAATTTGGTTATTCAGCCGAGCTTGATCCTCAAGGAGCTTAGAGAGACGATTCAACACTTCGTCGAGCACCCCCCCTGTTTCCCCCGCTTGGATCATCGCCACAAACAAACTATCAAAGGCAGCGGGATGAGGTCGCATCGCATCCGCAAGGGTACTCCCCTGTTGAATATCGTTATTGACCGCCATCAAAATCTTCTTCATTTTCGGGTTGGTTGCCTGATCCGCCAGCACACCAATCCCCCGCACTAAGGCTACCCCTGCATTCACCAAAGCTGCAAACTGGCGGGCGAAAATAGCGCGGTCTTTCACCGTAATCTTAGACAGAAAGCTCAGGTCTAGATCGGACTTAAGGGAGAGTTTTTTGGCCTCCTTTACTTCGAGAACCTGAACCCCCTGTAGCTGCAAGGCCATGCGAGCTTCGCGCGGCGTTGTTGCTTCTTCCCGTACGGTTTTATATTTGCCTTGGGCATCCCGTACCCGAACTTCATAGGTTGCCATAACCCAGTTCCCTATTGACCCTACGTGTACTTACCAACTAACGAACAGCAGCAGCAGGAGTGCCAGTGCCAATGAGGCGTTGCAACTCATCCTGCCGTGACGACTTCGACATTGCCGCTTCATAACTAATGATCCCAGCACGGTAATAGTCGGCTAAGACCTTCTCTAGGGTTTGCATTCCTAGCTTACCCCCCGTTTGAATGGCGGAATAAATTTGTGAGGTTTTACCTTCACGAATAAGGTTAGAAATGGCTGGAGTGACCACCATGATCTCCTGCGCCATAATGCGGCCAAATTCACCGGGCTTGGGATTCTTTTTCGGCACCAAAGTCTGACTAAAGACCGCCACTAAGGAGTTCGAGAGCTGCACCCGAATTTGTTGCTGTTGCTCTGGTGGGAACACATCCACCATCCGGTCAACGGTTTGCGAGGCCGAACTGGTGTGCAAGGTACCAAAAACTAAGTGACCAGTTTCTGCGGCTGAAATGGCAAGCTGAATTGTTTCCAAGTCCCGCATCTCACCCACCAGAATAATATCGGGATCTTCCCGGAGAGCGGCCCGCAACGCATTGGAGAAGCTCTTGGTATCTTCGCCCACTTGACGCTGGTGGATCAGGCTCTTGATCGGCTCATAGACAAATTCAATGGGGTCTTCAATCGTGAGAATATGCTCAGCACGGGTTTTATTGATCAGGTCAATCATGGCCGCTAGGGTGGTGGTTTTCCCTGAGCCTGTGGGACCGGTCACCAAAATTAGCCCCCGGGGTCGCTCACTCATTTCGCGGACAATGTTGGGTAGGCCGAGCTGCTCAAAGGTAGGAATTTTAGAGCTCAGGGCGCGCAAGCAGGCGGCGTAGGTACCGCGATCTTTATAGACATTGACCCGGAAACGGGCTAAGCCGCGCACACCATAGGAGCAGTCCAACTCCCAGTTCTGTTCTAAGTTTTTGCGCTGGGTGTTATTCAGCATACTGAAGATCAGGCGTTGGCACTGCTCCGGTGTAAGGGGTTCATAGTCCGTGGGGGTTAACTTACCACTGATGCGAATGTAGGGGGGCAGCCCTGCCGAAATGTGCAAGTCTGAGCCACCATTAGCGACCACTTGCTCCATTAAGTCTTCAATCATTAAGTCCATAACATCATTCCTCGTTTAGGTCACTGGGGTAAGAATAGGGTTGCAATTTCAGGGGCGACTAATCGATAAAGCGAGGCGTCAGGCAATAGGGGCATTCTAACCATTCGGGCTGAGCCTCGGCACCACAGGTACGGCAGGKTAATGAACTTTTACGTTTTGCTTTGAGTTCTGATTCGAGACCGGTATCTGTAAAGGTTACCCGCTCCACTTCTTCAAGGGTGGTTACCCCCTCTTTGACAAGGTTTAGGCTATAGGCCAAGAGGGTTTTCATCCCCTCTTCGACAGCCACTTCTTTAATGCGCTCGGTAGGGGCACCTTCGGTAATTAGGGTCTGTAGGCGTTCGGTAACCCGCATAATTTCATAGACCCCGCAGCGGCCTTTGTAACCAACTCCACCACACTTGCTACAGACTGGCTGGCCACTGGCTTTGGCGGCTTGGAGTTGCTCGGGAGTGAGTTTATTGGCTTTATAGAGTGTCAGATTCACTCCTTTGGAGGCCGATAGACCAAACCGCGCTAGCTCTTCGGGAGTAGGGGTGTAGGGAATACGGCATTCTGAGCACACCCGCCGCATCAGCCGCTGGGCGACCACGCCAATCAAGGACGCTGAAACCATAAAAGGCTCTACACCCATTTCCGAGAGGCGCGCCACTGCACTGGCTGCATCATTGGTGTGCAGCGTTGTCAAGACTAAGTGACCCGTCAAGGCTGCTTCAATGGCGGTTTTAGCGGTTTCTTTGTCGCGGGTTTCCCCCACCAGAATGACATCCGGATCCTGACGGAGGAAGGCACGCAGAATGGAGGCAAAGTCCATCCCTTTTTCACGGATGACCTGTACCTGCGTTAGGCCGGGCAGGGAGTATTCAATGGGGTCTTCAGCGGTGCTGATGTTTACCCCCGGACTATTACACTCCGCTAGGGCAGAGTAGAGGGTGGTGGTTTTCCCAGACCCTGTGGGCCCCGTCACCAAGATCAAGCCGAAGGGTCGCTTCGTCATTTCGCGGACAATTGCTAGGCTTTCAGGATCGGTAATGAGTTTGTCAAGCCCCAATTGGGTGGCGGAGTTATCCAGAATCCGCAGGACGACCTTTTCGCCCCAGCGGCTGGGCAGGGTGTTGACCCGAAAGTCCACGCGGCGACCTTGGAACATTTTGCGGATGCGGCCATCTTGGGGGGCACGACGCTCGGCAATGTCGAGATCTGCCAAAATCTTAAAGCGCGAGACGACCGCAGGCACAATTTTTTTAGGAAGAGGGTCAAAGGCCTGATGGAGAACGCCATCTTTACGGAAGCGCACCCGCAGGTACTCTTCTTGGGGTTCGATGTGAATATCGGAAATCCCGTCGTTGAGGGCTTTAGCCAGAATTTTATTGACAAGGGCAATGATTGGCGCATCCTGTGCACCCTGTAGGGCATTGACAAGGTCATCTTCTTGACCCTCTTGAACGTCATCTAAGCCGCCAATGGCCTCAATGTCTTCTTCGATGTTAATGTCGCCTAGGGCGGCTGGAGCATGTTTGCTGGCAGCGGTTTCTGCTACTTGCTTGTTGAGAATTGGATCAATGAGTCGCTGGTAGTCTTCAAGGGTAATCACCATCCGCTTCAAGGTAAAGTTATGGCCGCGGAGAATACGACTGATGTTATCGATGGCTTGTAGGTTGTCGGGATCGACCATTGCCACGAGTACATAGGGGGGATCGGCGTTGGGGTACTTGGCAATGGGAATAGCTTGATAGGTTCGGCAGGTATCTACCGGCAAAATTGTATTCACTAACTCTTCAATTTGCTCAGTGGGAAAGCGGTTGAGTTCCGGATCAAGACAATCAACGCCGTAGATGACCTTGAGTTCAAAGAGTTGTTGTTTGTGGTACTGACGCAACACATCGGGTGGCATGGTGGTGCCAGTAATCTCTTGCAAGGCAACCACAAGGGATTTGCCCGTTTTGCGGGCGGTATTCATGGCTTCGCGTACTTGCTCAAGGCTGGCATAGCCAGAGGCAACAAGGGAACGCTCAGTAGGGTTACCGGCTTTCCGCAGGGCGATCGCCTTGCGGGCAGAAGAAGATGATGTGTTGACCATAGGTTTTGTCTGGGGGCTGGATGGCTTGCCTACTATAGTAGCAATAACTTTCACAAGGATTGTATGCGTATTTTCACGGTTCTTCATAACCGCAGTTCGCGTATGGTTGCATCGGATTTGAGTCTTTTGCCGCCCTCACCCTAGCCCTCTCCCAACGGAGAGGGAACAAGACTCTTAGCTCCCTTCTCCCCAAGGAGAAGGGTTGGGGATGAGGGTCTCCCTAGGGAGAAAGGTTGAGGATGAGGGGAATTCATGGCCACATTCAGCAACACCTTAGCTCGGACGTTCACTTAGCGCGGCACGTTCTGATAGTTTTCATTGACGTCACTCTGGAGTCAAGGTTCTGACACTCCCACGACTTTGGCGGTGCCAGCCAATAGACTCTTCTCCAATACCAGCGTGTCGATCACGGTGTTCGTCGTCTGATCAATACGCTTGTTCCGCGGGTCTTACACAAACTGTCTAGCGCACTTACGGCACTTACAGGTCTGCTTCCCATTGTGGATGTTGCGGTTCTTGACGATATGAGTGGAGTGACAGCGAGGGCGGGTCGGCGGAGTCGTTGCTAGGATGTAATTGAGGTAACGTCGTCTTCCCTATCCTTACATCTTTAGGACTACCCTCTAATCAAACCAACCGATTTCTGCATCCCCTAGCCGCGAAGCCTCGGGATTGGGGGTGGGGATTTCGTTCACAAGGGGCTTAAAGCCAACGTCTTCAAACCGGTAGGGGTGCGGTGCCGTTAGCTCGCGAATAACCTGTTTGGCTTCCTCAAACTCTGCCTGTAGCTCCTGATGGGTGGCCTGTAGCTGCTCGAGTTCCGCCTGTAATTGGGCATAGCGATCGCGCCAGTCGTGTACCTCTTGCCGTAACTGGTCACGTTCTGCCCCGTAGCTTGCCGCTTCGGCTTGAGCCGCGTTTAATGCCTCCGCCATCGTTGCCAATTGAGCGGTCAACTCTGCCTTGGTGGGCTGGCTACTGCGCTTGGGGCGAGGGCGGGGTTGCTTGGCTGCTTCTGCCCGCAGCAAATCGCTGAGGTTGTGGTGTTCCAAGGAGTCTATCTCCAATCTCGCTGTAGTTCTTCGGCAACGCGGCGGTAGTCTGCTTGCGCTTCCTTAGCTTGCTTTCCCTTCCACTGGGTAATGGGAACCCCATCAAGAGCTGCCCGCTCGTGGGCTTTGTAGGCGCGAATAAAGGAGTGGCAGGCCGCAACTCCCAACTGCAACAGCGTATTTTGAGCTTCAAGTGCCTCGGCCACACAGCGGGGATCGACCCGGGTGAGGAGGACGCGGTGGGGCACGTTGGCGGGCTGAACCACTTGTTTCACCGTTTCAATGAGGGCAGCTAAATCAATGGGGGCAGGGGGGGTCGGCAGCACGACATAGTCGGCGATCGGCACCACCGCCGCCAAGGCACTAGAGGCTAAAGCAGGGGGAGTATCCACCACAATTAGCTCGTAGCCTGACAGCTTGCGCACATTACTGAGGAGCTTGGGGTTAACTTCTTGTGCCAGATCAAACCCCATTCCTTGACCATGGCGCTGAAACCACCAAGTTGCCGAGGCTTGGGGGTCGGTATCGACTAGTAGCACCTTGTACTGCTCGGCGTAGGTGGCGGCCAAATTAATGGCCGTGGTGGTTTTGCCTACGCCACCTTTGCCATTGAGAACTGCTAATAGGCGTGGTTCCGTCAAGGCTCCCCCCTAAAACTGACGCAGAAAGCGCAGATCGCTGGTGTAAAAGCGGCGAATATCATCAATTTGGTGTAACACCATCGCAAACCGCTCGACACCAAAACCTGCTGCAAAGCCGGTGTAAATTTCCGGATCGTAGCCGACATTTTTGAGCACTGCTGGATCTACCATGCCACAGCCCATGACTTCCAGCCAACGTCCTTGCCACTGCACATCCACCTCTGCTGAGGGTTCGGTGAAGGGGAAATAGCTAGCGCGAAAGCGAATCGGCACATCGCCAAAGAGCTCCGCCAAAAAGGTACTGACAGTGCCCTTAAGGTCAGTAAACGTGAGTCCCTCGTCAATGGCTAAAATTTCAATTTGATGGAAGACGGCGGCATGGGTGGCATCTTCGGTATCGCGGCGGTAGCAACGGCCGGGGGCAACAATGCGAATGGGCGGATCGTTTAGCTCCATGTGGCGAATTTGCACCGAAGAGGTATGGGTTCGCAGGAGATTGCCATCCGGTAAGTAGAATGTGTCTTGCATATCCCGTGCGGGGTGATCGGCAGGGGTGTTCAGCGCCTCAAAATTGTAGTAGTCGCTCTCCATTTCAGGCCCATCGTCCACGGTGTAGCCCAAGCCCACGAAAATATCAATAATGCGGTCTATGGTGCTGTTGAGGGGATGAATGTGCCCTTGGGGGCGAAAGACCGCTGGCATTGTCACATCAAGGCTTTCTGCAGCAAGCTGGGCAGCAATGTTAGCAGTGTGGAGGGTGTGGCGGCGCTCCTCAAGGGTGTGCAGCAGTTTTTCTTTGAGGGTGTTCGCTAAGCTGCCAATGTGGGGGCGATCGCTAGCGGGAAGTTTCCCCATTAAGGCTAGAATTTGGGACAGTTCTCCTTTTTTGCCTAGGTAAGCAACCCGTAGTTGCTCAAGGCTGTCGAGGTCGGCAGCGTGGGCGATCGCCTCTAATGCCTTGGTTTCAAGGTCAGTGAGCTGGGCGGTCAACACAGTACGGTCGAGAGTGGGGGTGGTCATGGTAAACACCAGCCAATACAGTGTCAAGAAAGAATAAAGATCAACGGTTGCGCTTAGGGCAAAGAAATTGAGTGATTTTTTGATGAGCCTTGATTATAACTCTACTCCAGTCGTCATCGGTTACTGTAGTCTTTCATGACCCCCAATCCTCTCCTTCAGTTCTACCATTGGCTCTACAGAGCACCCCAGTCCTTTTTAGCGTTAGCGCGCTTCAATGGCACGCGAGAGCAATACACGGCTCTGTTAGCTGGTCTCCTTTGGTTTTGGGCGCAATTTCTCTACCTCCATTACTGGGCACAGCAGCCCTGGCCATGGCTGGAAAGCCTCGTTGAAGCAGCCGCAGTGGTTGTCATTGGTGGCGTTCCGGTACTGTGGTGGGCCACTCCCAAAGGCGATCGCTGGCGATCCTTGACCGCTATGGCGAGTCGCTGGCAGTGGCAGTTCGTCTTAGGTTTGAGCCTCTACGTGGCGGTGGCTTACCATTTACCCCATGCGTCACTATTTCCGTGGCGACGCGTGCTAAGCCATCTCATTGTGGCTGATCCTTGGTGGTTGAATTTTATTTTCTTTCTCGTGGGTTCTGTTGCGGCACTGCGGGTGCCTTTTTTACTGCGCGATCGCACCCTTTCTGGCCTTGAGCGCTGGGGATGGGTGAGTACTGCCGCCGTGTATTTGCTATTGAGCCATAGTTCGCTGATTTCACCGGCTTTTGCCACGTACCGAACCGAAGGGTTCATCATCACACCGCTCTATTTACTGCTGTGCGCGTGGTGCGATTGGCAACACGGGCGATCGCCGACCTCACCCCGCCCTGTGGGACTACAGGGTAAGGATGCCCTCCTAGCGGCAGTATGCATCTTTACTCTCTACTGGTTTTCTACACCTCACTTTCGCTTTGGTTCATTTATTGCCCTGCAACTCTTTATTCTGGCTGTTATTTTTGGCAGCGGCTTAGGGCGGCAGCACTTTGGCTATAGCTTTGAACCTCGCTGGGGAGACGCTCGCTTGCTAGGGATCATGGTTATTGTTGCCTTGGCCACCCTAGTGCCCCTCGGTAGCCTGTTAGGTTTTCTTCCCCTTGAAGAATTTAACCTTGCGCCCCCCTTCTCTAAGTTGCTCGTGTATATTGTTCTTTTTTCAATGCGCGTTGGCATTTTTGAGGAAGTCCTGTTTCGCAGTGGCTTAATGATTCTAATCCGCGATACCCTACAGCAGCGGGGGGGCGATCGCCACGACCCGTTTTGGATCGCTTGGGGAGCGATTCTCATCTGTGCCCTTCTGTTCGGAGTGGCGCACATGGGTAATACCCCCGGCAGTGGCGTTGAGTTGCCGGTGGTGGCCTATCGCCTGATCTACATTGCCTTGGCAACCCTTGCCTCCTTGTTTTACTGTCTTATGTTTGCCTGTACTCAGCGCCTGTGGGGTGGAGTCGTCCTCCACGGCTTAGTGGATGCCCTTGCAGTGGTCTCCTTCGGTGCCACCCTGACCGCACCGTTCTAACGCACCACAATCACTGGCATTCCGGGGCGAACTTTTTCAAACAGTTCTTCAATATCGCGGTTGTGCATGCGCACACAGCCATGGGAAATTGCCTGCCCAATAGAGTCAGGATTAGGGGTGCCGTGCAACCCGATCCAATTTTTGCCATCGCTCCAAAAACCAATCCAGCGCCGCCCCAAGGGATTACGAGGATGGCCACCAGGAATCACTGAGCCATTGAAGGGGTTTTTCCATGCCGGATCCCGAATCATCTCCTGAATTTGGAACTGCCCCAGCGGGGTTTCCCAGCCCGGTCGGCCAACCGCCACTGGGTAGGTACGCAGGCGAGTTTGCCCCTGATATAGCACCATTTGTCGCCGCGATAAGCTAATCTCTAGGCGCAGGGGGGCAACTATTGGGTCTGTTATCAAGGGGGTTGGGTTGGCCACAAGCGGCCTAAGGTACCCGCACAGTAGGCTCACCACTGTGGCAGTAACGAATACCAACCGCTGTTTTTGCCAAGGGTATCGTTGCTCCATAGCACACTGTTCCCAACCTATCCTGAAACACTGTACTGTTTTTAGGAAACTAAAATATGCAATTTGCGTCTAAGGAGGCAAGCCCTACAACCCTAGTTGACTGATCAAATCCTGTCCCCTCATCCCTCAACAAAACCTCCGAGAATCCCCGCGCTTCGACAAGCCGCGGAAGGATAGGAGCGGCGGCTGAGGGCTACACCTTCGGTGGGCTTTGCCTGCGACACCCCGAAAAGCCGCCAATAGCGTATAATCCTAGCAGTGAGCCACACCATCAGTTATCGACTCACCCAACAGGCTAAAGCTACAAATCAGGCCATCGCGATTGACGATCTCACCAGCATCAGAGAACGCACCAACAAATTGCCCCGTTCCAAGACTGAACGGCGATGCAGTAATAGCGAGGCGTTCTATCAGCTTCGCCAATTCCTTATCATTGCAGGATGTTGTCTTGAGGGCTGCTGAAAGCCCCGTCCTCTATCGGGCGGGGTCGTTTACGGTTCAGTTCTGTTTTGAGAACGGAGGTATCTTCTTTCTGAGGTATCGTCGAGGAGCCACTGGGCAAAGGCCGTGGGATATTGTCAAGGTATTTGCAGAGGTTATCTCGCATTCCCCCAGTGTATCGGGAGCATACCCCGCTGCCATCTGAAAAAGAGAGCCGTCAGATCCATTGCTACCAGTTGGTTGTCAAGGAAAGTTGTGACGGCGATCGCTCCAAATCAACACTAAACAATACTAAAACCAAGCTTTTTTGCCCACCATATAGGTGTTATAGAATTCCTCATCACTTTTGGTAAGGTAAATGATCCCCTCGATCAAACCAATAATTCCCATCACCGGGGCCACAAGGCCACAGGTTAAAATGCTTACCAGCAGCATGATCAGCCCTTCAGTAGAGTAACCAAGAACAAATTTATGAATGCCTAGAGCACCGAGTAAAATGCCGCAAATTCCCGCTGCAATCTTTTTGCCCGACACATCTGAGTTAGAAGTCATAGCTGTTTCCTAAAATTTGTAATTTGTGATCTCTGGTATCCCCGTCTCTATCCTTGAGGGTTTACTCAGTGCTGTCAAGGGGAGGGCGGACAGTACAAAAAGAGGGCGCGATCGCCCCCATTTTTACCATGCAAATAGATCGACAATGCAACAGCGGCTAAGCAGCGGCCAGCAAATTCGTTAAGGGTTCCCAGCGGACGACGCGATCGCCCCCCACCTCAATCACCACTTTGAACTTAGGCAAGGTCTGCGTCAACTGCGCCAAATAGGCGAATTCTTGCTTAGAGAGCTTCTTGCCATCAATCAACCACAGCACCAAGCCCTTAGAATTGGGAGGCAAATGCTCAAGGTGATAGGTCACCAATGGTGGCTGGAAGTACACGCGAATAGCTTCCTTGCCGGTATGGGCGGGGCGAATGCCATGCTCTTGCATCAGGTAGGCGCTGAGATCTCCTAGCCCTGGCGCACTCAAATGTAGCGTTGTATAACCCTTTGATCGCAGACGACGTTGATAGCGCCCCTCAAACCCACCCTCCGGCGGCGCGAAGAGGGCTAAGGCACCTGCTGTTTCAAGGTCATTGACAAATTGATAGCCAGCCAGCAAACCCATAGTTTTTTACTCAAGTCTTGCACCTTCTTGAAGCACTTTAGCACGCCTGCTCGTCTGCAAGATGGCCTGCAAGCTATTGCGAAAGCTAATAGAACCTATGAGAGGTGTGGTGTATCTAGATAAATCTGGCACTCCCCTTTGATAAGCTAGGGAAATGCAGTTGAGGCACAACTGCCGTCAACAAGTGTGCTGGGAGAATCATCCTTGAGCTTTGACTACGATTTGGTCATTTTAGGTGCGGGTGTGGGCGGTCATGGTGCTGCCCTTCATGCCGTCAGCGTTGGCTTAAAAACTGCCATTGTGGAAGCCTCAGACATGGGGGGCACCTGTGTCAATCGCGGCTGTATTCCCTCAAAAGCATTGCTGGCTGCCGCTGGACGGGTGCGAGAACTGCGCCAAGCTAGTCATTGGCAAGCGCTGGGCATTCAATTAGGGGCAGTTAACGTGGATCGCGCCGGTGTTGCCGCCCATGCCGATCAACTGGTGCAAAAAATCCGTGGCGACCTCACCAACAGCCTGAAGCGGCTAGGGGTAGATATCCTCATAGGCCGTGGCAAAGTTGCTGGCTCACAAAAGGTCAGTATCCATACCCCAAGCGGCGAAAAGACGGTTACCGCAAAAGACATTATCATTGCTACCGGATCAGTGCCGTGGGTACCGCCTGGCATTGAGGTGGATGGCAAAACCGTCTATACCAGTGATGAGGCCATTAAGCTCGATTGGTTACCGCAGTGGGTAGCCATTATTGGCAGCGGTTATATTGGCCTAGAATTTGCTGATATTTACACGGCACTGGGCTGCGAAGTCACGATGATCGAAGCCCTCGATCAGTTGATGCCCACGTTTGATCCTGATATCGCCAAGCAGGCGCAGCGGGTTTTGATTGCCCCCCGCGATATTGAAACCTACAGCGGGAAGCTCGCCAAGCGAGTGATTCCGGGCACCCCGGTGGTTATTGAGCTAGCCGATACCCAAACTAAAGAGGTGGTTGAGGTTCTGGAAGTCGATGCCTGTTTAGTTGCCACAGGCCGTATTCCTGCGACCGAGGATCTGGGTCTGGACTCTGTGGGCGTGAGCTTAGATCGCCGTGGCTTTATCCCCGTCGATGACTACCTTGCCGTGACCCGTGAGGGTGAACCCGTGCCTCACCTTTGGGCCATTGGTGATGCTACGGGTAAAATGATGCTTGCCCATGCGGCTTCGGCTCAAGGCATTGCTGTGGTGGAGAGCATTGTTGGCCGTCCCTACTCTGTGGATTATCGCAGTATTCCCGCTGCGGCCTTTACCCATCCGGAGATGAGCTTTGTTGGCCTCACCGAACCCCAAGCCCGTGACCTTGGGGAAGAAGAAGGGTTTGAGGTGAAGGTGGTTCGCACTTACTTTAAGGGGAACTCTAAGGCATTAGCGGAAGGGGAGACCGATGGCTTAGCGAAGGTGATCTTCCGGGCGGATACGGGCGAGCTGTTGGGGGCGCATATTTTTGGTCTTCACGCCTCAGATCTCATTCAGGAAGCGGCTAATGCTATTCGCGATCGCCAAAGCGTGAGCCATCTTGCCTTTAATGTGCACACTCACCCCACCCTGTCTGAGGTGCTGGATGAAGCCTTTAAGCGTGCCCACGAAATGATGTCCCATCCCTGAGCTTTGCTACCATAAAAGCGGTACCCTAACGTGATCCGTAACCGGAGGAGTGGGTGATGACTCAAGCAACACAGCCTGCCAAAGGAATTTTGATGACGGATGCTGCGCTACAGCACGTTTTAGAACTGCGGCAAAAACACGGTCAAGACCTGTGTCTGCGGGTCGGTGTCAAGGGGGGCGGGTGCTCAGGGATGTCCTACACGATGGATTTTGAAGACCCTGCCAATATTCGTCCTGATGATCACGTATTTGACTACGATGGCTTTAAGGTGGTCTCGGATCCCAAGAGTATGCTCTACATCTACGGCTTAGTCCTAGACTATAGCAATGCCCTCATTGGTGGTGGCTTTAAGTTTACAAACCCCAATGCAACCCAGACCTGTGGCTGTGGCACATCCTTTTCTGCCTAAGGAGTAACTCCCTTGACCACTGAAACGTCGCAACCCCTGAGTGAAGTTGAACGTCAATTTGAAGCAGCGATCGCCCGCTATAAAGACGGTGCCCCTGCGTCGGAGCTAATTCCCACGTTTAAGGAGATTTGCCAGCGTGCCCAAAAAAGCAGTGCGGCATGGACATGCTTGTCGTGGCTGTACCTCTTAGATGACAACCCCCCATCGGCCTACAAAGCAGCTCAAAAAGCGGTCAAACTCAACCCTGAAGATCCACAAGCCCGTATTAATCTGGCGATCGCCATGCTAGAGATGGGGAAAAAAGGGGTGCGCCCCCACATTGAACTGGCTCAAACCATTGTGGCAGCAGTTGCCGAGCTACGCCAAGAAGTCCTAGAGAATTTTGCCGATGGCCACCAACGCAAGCCAGAATGGCCAACCCTTAAGCGGGTTCAGCAGTGGGTGCTCGGAGGCTAGGGTATGGGTCGCCTGCGGGAGATTGTGAATTGGCTATTGGTGGCTGATACCTTCTTTGTGCTGGCTAGCTTTGGTTGGTTTGTCTTAGCATTGCTAGGGCGATCGCTAGAGATTCCCTTGGGCTTTGACCTATGGTTGCGCCTGTGGAACCCCCTTTTTATGCCTGCCATTGGCCTATTGATGGCTGCTGCCTTGATCAATGGTGGCATTAGTTACGTCCAGAACCGCTGGCACCTACGCTCGGTGGGGACTGATCTGCGCCCTCGCGATTGAGCGCGGTAAAGGTCAATTGATCGTTGGCAACATCGACTAAAATTGTGTCTCCCGATGTAAAGGTTTCCTCCAATAGCTTGATGGCGAGGGGATTTTCAATTTCCCGCTGAATTGCCCGTTTGAGGGGTCGGGCACCATAGACCGGATCAAACCCAGCCGCCACCAAGTACTCCAGCGCGGCAGCAGTTAACTCTAGGTGGATTTTTTGATCTGCCAATAAACGCTCCACCCGTCGCAGTTGAATTTGGGCGATCTGCATGAGTTCCTGTCGCCCTAAGCCATGGAACAAAATCAGATCATCAATGCGGTTGAGAAATTCTGGGCGGAAGTACTTTTGCACGCTTTGCAGCACCCGTTGCCGCATGTGTTCGTAGCGGCTTTCATCGCTAGCCAAATCTAAAATATGCTCACTACCTAGGTTGCTGGTCATAATAATTACCGTGTTGCGAAAATCCACGGTGCGACCTTGGGAATCCGTGATACGGCCATCATCGAGGACTTGCAACAGGATGTTAAAGACTTCCGGGTGCGCTTTTTCCACTTCGTCAAAGAGAACAACCGCATAGGGTCGGCGGCGAATTGCTTCGGTGAGTTGGCCGCCGCTATCAAACCCCACGTAGCCGGGGGGGGCACCAATCATCCGCGAGACGGCGTGCTTTTCCATGTACTCCGACATGTCAATGCGCACTAGGGCACTCTCATCATCAAAAAGTGCATCCGCAAGGGTACGTGCTAGTTCCGTTTTACCCACCCCCGTTGGCCCTAGGAATAAAAACGACCCAATAGGACGGGCGGGGTCTTTCATCCCGGCGCGGGCGCGGCGAATGGCCGCAGCAACAGCCGCAACGGCCTCTTGTTGACCAATAACCCGCTGATGCAATACCGCTTCCAGTTGCAGGAGTTTTTGCCGCTCTGAGGCTAAGAGCTTCTGTAGCGGAATCCCCGTCCACTTGGCAACAATTTCGGCAATATCGGCATCGGTGACCTGATCTCGCAAGAAGGTGGTGCCTGCCGCTTGCAATTCTAGAAGTTGAGTCTCAGTGGCTTCGAGTTCCCGTTGTAGGGTTTCTAGGCGACCGTATTTCAGTTGAGCTGCCTTATTCAGGTTGTAGTCACGCTCCGCTTGATCAATTTGCAGCTTGACGTGATCTTCTTCCTCTTTCAGACTGTTGATGCGCTCCAAGAGTGTTTTCTCAGCTTGCCAACGCTCCTGCATGGCTTTTTGGCGGGATTGCAGTTCAGCAATTTCCGCTTCAATGCGCTGGCGGCGATCGCGAGTGGCCTGTAGGGGAGCCTTACTGAGGCTGAGATTTTCTTCCTGCTGCAGGGAGAGCTTCTCCATTTCCAGTTGCATCAGGCGGCGCTCAATACTTTCCAACTCAGCAGGCTTGGAGGTGATTTCCATCTTGAGCTTGGCCGCTGCTTCATCCACCAAGTCAATGGCCTTATCCGGCAAAAAGCGATCGCTAATGTAGCGATCCGAGAGCACGGCCGCAGCAACAAGGGCAGAATCAGTGATCTTAACGTTATGGTGAATTTCGTAGCGATCTTTGAGACCCCGCAGAATGGAAATGGTGTCTTCCACGGAAGGCTGACCGATATACACCTGTTGAAACCGCCGCTCTAGAGCCGCATCCTTCTCAATGTGTTTACGGTACTCATCGAGGGTACTAGCACCAATACAACGCAGTTCACCGCGCGCCAGCATTGGCTTGAGTAAATTACTGGCATCCATCGAGGAGTTTTGATTGGCACCTGCGCCCACGACGGTGTGCAGCTCATCGATAAACAGGACGACGTGGCCGTCGGAGTGAGTGACTTCGTGCAAGACAGCCTTGAGGCGATCTTCAAAATCTCCGCGAAACTTAGCACCCGCCACTAAACTCCCCAGATCAAGGGAAATCAGGCGGCGATTTTTGAGGGATTCTGGCACATCCCCGTTGATAATGCGCTGGGCGAGTCCTTCCGCAATGGCGGTTTTACCCACTCCTGGCTCCCCAATGAGGACAGGGTTATTTTTTGTACGACGGGAGAGAACTTGAATGACGCGGCGAATTTCTTCATCCCGGCCAATCACCGGGTCAAGCTTGCCTTGGCGGGCTGCTTCTGTGAGGTCGCGACCGTATTTTTCAAGGGCGGCATACTTGCTCTCGGGGTTTTGGTCGGCTACTTTTTGGGCACCGCGAATGGCTTTGACACTGGCGGCTAACTGGTCGCGATCGCAGTTGAGAGCACGGAATAGCCGTTGACCAATGCGGCGATCGCCCACAAAGGCCAGCAAAATATGCTCAATGGAAATAAACTGATCCTCCTGTTCTTGGCGGAGGCGATTTGCCTCATCCAGCAGGGTATCTAAACTACGACCACAGTAGAGTTCTCCGCCTGCTGGGATGCGCGGCTGCTGCTTCGCAAAATCTATCAACCGCTTCAGCACCCAGTCGGTGTCAATATCTGCCCGCTCCAGAATCAGTTGACCCAGCCCTTCCTCTTGGAGAATGACAATGAGTAAGTGCTCTGTTTCAAGGTATTGGCTGCGGTACTCCCGCGCCACATCCTGCGATTTGACGATCGCCTCCCATGCTTTGTCAGTAAACTTCGTTGGGTCAGTGGGTTGCATAGAGATGTTTGCCGATCCTTGGGAAAGAGGTTGAGCAGCAGAATAAAGAATTATTACGCTTCCTAGGATACCTGTTCTACGGCAATGGTGGCGGCATCCTTGGCACGGATGGCAACCTCAGTGAGGGTGCCCACCCGCACAGCGAAGGTATCACTAAAGGGCGCACGTCGCAGTAGCGTCACGGGTTGGTTCACAGCAATGCCAAGGGCAGCTAAGCGGCGCTGCCAAGCAGCATCCCCTTCAATAGCCGTAATGCGACCGGTGCTGCCCAGTGGGAGTTGGTGTAGGTACATAAGGCTCCTGCGGATGATCCTCTCAGGGTACTAGCGGCGCGATCGCCGGTAAATCACTTATAATAAGAAATTGCTTTCCGGCGGCATAGCCAAGTGGTAAGGCAGAGGTCTGCAAAACCTTTATCCCCCAGTTCGAATCTGGGTGCCGCCTTAAACAGATAGAAAAGTAATCCTACACCTAAGTCAAGATTGGCTCACGACTGTGCCATAACGTAATAGGGGAGAGGGAACAAGACTCTTAGCTCCCTTGTATCTTAAAACTAGAGAGACAGACCGTCACCCCTTAGATGCGAGACATCGTGGAGAAGCTAGGGTCATCTCTCTGATGCAACAGGTCAAACTCGAATCATCGGTTGGGACAGTAGAACCCGCATGACGCAAGGCTGAGTAAACACCTGATTTACCCCCAGACAGAGATCGGAA
>NZ_JAKLTU010000037.1:0-45685 GCF_022570815.1 Synechococcus sp. PCC 6716 | reverse complement strand
AAGGWTTRAAMSGTGTCCCCGCCGTCACGCGTGCGKTTKSMYTCTGTTGCGATCGTCCTTCGGGGCGATCGAGGATTGAAACGTTAATAAGCGGCATGGTCGGTGGATACTGACGCCTCGTTGCGATCGTCCTTCGGGGCGATMGAGGATTDAAMSGTKYCCCCGCCGTCACGCGTGCGGTTGCCCTCTGTTGCGATCGTCCTATGCCTACGGCAGGCTTCGCCAACGGGGCGATCGAGGATTGAAACGTTAATAAGCGGCATGGTCGGTGGATACTGACGCCTCGTTGCGATCGTCCTTCGGGGCGATCGAGGATTGAAACAGACGGGTGTAGTCGCGGTTTAGCGCAGCGGCGTAGGTTGCGATCGTCCTTCGGGGCGATCRAGGATTGAAACGCTATTTCTATCCCAGGTGTATGGAACGGGCAGAAGTTGCGATCGTCCTATGCCTACGGCAGGCTTCGCCAACGGGGCGATCGAGGATTGAAACTGTACGCCTTAATAGATGAAAAGACTGTCTTATCTTATATTTTGTGTGCTTCTGGGCAGTGGATTCCCTTGGTGGCGATCGCCAACTGGGCAACAAATTGTTAAGATTAAAAATGCACAACGTTGCCAACCGCAGCGAAGGAGCTTGCTGTGCTAAGTGTCCTAAAGGCCGATTTTCAGATCATCTTTGAGCGCGACCCAGCAGCGCGCAACTGGCTAGAAGTTCTGTTCTGCTATCCGGGCTTACAGGCAATTGTCTTGCACCGCTTTAGTCATTGGTTATGGCGGCTTGGGCTTCCCTTTKTACCCCGTGCTCTGTCGCACTTAGCACGATTTCTAACGGGCATTGAAATTCATCCGGGCGCAACCCTTGGCAAAGGGGTCTTTATTGACCATGGCATGGGGGTTGTGATTGGCGAGACCGCAATTGTGGGCAATTACTGCCTGATCTATCAGGGAGTGACCCTCGGTGGTACAGGCAAGGAAACGGGCAAGCGGCACCCCACCCTTGGTGAAAATGTCGTGGTGGGCGCAGGCGCAAAGATCTTAGGCAATCTCACGATTGGCGATAATGTCCGCATTGGTGCAGGGTCAGTGGTGTTGCGGGATGTCCCCTCCGACTGTACGGTGGTGGGTATTCCTGGGCGGGTAGTGTATCGCGCCGGAGCCAAAATCGCCCCCCTAGAGCATGGCCAGCTACCAGACTCAGAGGCAGAGGCAATTCGCTACTTGCTAGACCGCATTGAACTACTAGAAAAACAGGTGCAGGCTCTACAAAATCAACAGCAAGAGCAGGAAAAGGTGCCAGTATTGGCGCAAGGTCGCAACTGTCGCCTCAGCGATCGCGCCATTGAGGAATTCTTAAACGGTTCCGGTATCTAAGCTGCTGACGTAGTGCCTCGTGACATCCTCCCGAGGCTGATCCTACGGCGATAGCGCGGGACGTATTGCTCCCCGAACCCCTCATTAGTTAAAGCTTGACGGAGAGGGGTGTACGGTTCAGGCGGCTTTCGTAGGGGGCGCTCACAATGAGCGATCGCCCTGTCATTTCCACTGGCTGGGGCAAGTCCAAAATTTCAAGAATTGTTGGTGCAATATCCGCTAAACAACCATCCTCCCGTAGAACAACCTGTGCGCCATGCCCAGGAATTTTACGTTTTTCGCCTTCTACAAGAATAAACGGCACTGGATTGGTGGTATGAGCAGTCCACGGATTGCCATCGGCATCAATCATATACTCAGCATTGCCATGATCCGCAGTGATGAGCAGGGTTCCCCCCACTTTTGTGGTCGCTTCAACAATGACCCCAACGCAGCGATCCACGGTTTCAATCGCTTCAATGGTTGCTGCCATTTGGCCAGTGTGCCCCACCATATCTGGATTGGCAAAATTCACCACCACAAGGGCATATTCTTGGGTTTCAATCGCCCCTTTCACAGCCTCGGTAACCGCTGCCGCCGACATGGCTGGGGCTTGATCATAGGTGGCCACCATCGGACTTGGGATTAAAATCCGGTCTTCCCCTGGAAATGGCTCTTCCAACCCCCCATTAAAGAAATAGGTGACGTGGGCATACTTTTCTGTTTCTGCGGCTCGCAGTTGTTTCAAGCCATGCTCAGCGATCACTTCCCCGAGAATATGGTCGAGGTTTTGCGGCGGAAAGGCCACACCACAATTGAAGCTTGCATCATATTGAGTCAGGGTGACAAAGGCTAGTGGCGTAATCAATTCCCGTTCAAAGCCACTAAAGTTGGGGTCAATGAAGGCTTGGGTTAGCTGCCGGGCGCGATCGGGGCGGAAGTTAAAGAAAATAAGTCCATCTCCCGGTTCTACCGCTCCGGGGGCAATGCGGATGGGTTGGATAAATTCATCCCCCAAGTTGTGGGCATAGGACTTCGTGGCTACTTCACTGGCACTGAGGGGCTGAATGTTGTCATTCTGGGTCATGACCCGGTAGGCGGCTTCGGTACGATCCCAGCGGCGATCGCGATCCATGGCATAGTACCGACCGCTCACCGTGACAACTTGGCCACACCCCATTTGTGCCAATCGTTGCTCCATCTCTGTCAGCACGCCAGCGGCATCCCGCGGTGGGGTATCACGGCCATCGGTAATCGCATGGATGCATACCTCGGCAATACCATAGCGTTTAGCTAACTCCACCAAGCCGTACAGATGCTCAATGTGGGAGTGAACCCCTCCTGCTGAACATAGCCCCACTAAATGTAACTTGCCATTGCGCTCTTTTAGGGTTTGACAAAGATTTGCCAGCACCGGAATGTCAAAAAGGCTGCCATCTTCCACAGCATCGGAAATACGCACCAACTCTTGAGGCACAATACGCCCTGCACCCAAATTTAGGTGCCCAACTTCAGAATTGCCCATCTGTCCTTTCGGCAACCCCACTGCTTTTCCAGAGGTATAAATTAGGGTGTGGGGATACGCGTGCCACAGACTATCCATCACCGGTGTTTTGGCGTTGGCAATTGCGTTACCATGGGAATCTTCGCGGTAGCCCCAGCCATCCAAAATCACTAAAACAACGGGCGCAACGGGTGACGATGCCATGGCAATGCCCTACCTTACTGCAAGTCTCTGGGAAACAGGATGAAATTTGTAACCTCGCAAATCATACCATTTCCAACTGTGGGAGACAAATCCCCGCCACACCCTACCTTGTATCAATTTTCGAAAAATTTGCTACACATAAAGAAAGATGGTATTGCCTAACCTCCCATGTCTGGAGTCCTCAAAAATCGATATTGCTGAATCCTCTGCAGAGCTAAAAGCGGTCTTGACCCAGCAGTAACGGGTCGCTCAACGCAGTTGGGTGCAAGTGCTGTGGTGGCTGACAACAGACCAAGCAACGAGTGTTGACCAATTAGACCAAATGAGTGGCTGCCATCGTACGACCGTGTCTCACTGGCTGAGTCAGCATCGAGCGAGTGGACTGGCGGCGCTGGGGCAGGTGACACCTCGCAGGGGGTGACCACGAGCGATTACGGGTGAGGGACTCGCGCCGCTGACGCAAGAACTGCAAAACCCAGAAGGCGTTAAGCGTTAGGGTGAAGTGCAACAGTGGTTAGCTGCGGTGCATAGGACGGTGCGCTATGGTCTCAACGCCACACTCAACGTGCCCCGTTCGGTGTCTGAGACGCACACGCTTGGGGCTGGCAAGTCCTTTCAGCAAACCTTGCAAACGGGTTAAACCAAACAGTGACACCGTAGTGGAACCTCTGACAGGTGCCTCGTGGATAGTCGAGTTCTCTCATCTGGACAGTTGCTGTTTTGAGCGGTTTGTACACAGCTTTGCGGCTCAGTTCCCCGATAATTTACAGCTGATATCAATTCTCTAAATCAATGCATATAGAGTATCGACAATCCAATCCCATTGAGTCAGCGATCGCAGAACCTCCGTAGAGAGACGACAGACCCATTGGGTAATGGAGCATTGCTGAATAGAGCTATGAATTACTCTCATCCCCAACCCTTCTCCCTAGGGAGAAGGGAGCTAAGATTCTTGTTCCCTCTCCGTTGGGAGAGGGCTAGGGTGAGGGCAGCAAAAGACTCAAACCCGAAAATCATACGTCTATTCAGCAACGCCCCCTAAGATTCACCACCTGTGGGTCTTGACATTGCTATGCTATAATCACTAAAAAGTTTGTACCCCCCATGAATCCCTTGGAAAACCTTCAGCAAACTTCAGTGGTACTTAATCGCTACCTCGTCAGATCTCTAGAGGAAAGAGATCTGACAATTCATGAGTATCAATGTCATTTCGAGCAACTCCCACAACAAGGCGATGAACAAAGAGCAATTGGCCGTATTTGTTATAAACTAGGAGTCACTGCAGTTAGATTAGGCAGTCGAATCATCACTAGAGAATTAGTTAGTCCTACAAAGATGAGAGGCGATGATTGGGAGTTATCTAAGATAGCTACCCGAAAACTAGACTGTAGTAATACTTACGAAAGAAAAGCCTTGGAAAGCCTTGAGCGTAGAGTTTTAGAGCAAGGGCTAAAAAAGTCCTTTAATAAAACTGAGATTGAAAAAGCCTCAGAAGGTGGACTGATTTGGTGGATTACAGGTCATGAGGGTGCAGAGAAATGTGGAGATGGTTGGGAAGTACACAGAGGGAGAAGAATAGATGTCGTTATTGACTCAGATGGCAACCTCTATCTAGAAATCGATATACATCATCGCTTCTATACACCTTGGACACTACATCAATGGCTAGAAGAGTATCCTGATATACCTATCAGTTATGTCAGGAACACATATAAAGACAAAAACAATAATTACACTAGTTGGCAGTACGAAGGAGTCTCTGACCAATTGCCGCAACAAGTCACGTTAGAAGGGCTGGATATGAGTTTGGCGGATTACCATCGTAACAATGGGGCTACTGACCTAGAAATAAATAATTCTCGTGTTGTGTTTGTTAAAAGAGCCAATGACTGGAAAGCAAAGTCTGTAGCACATCTATCTCAAAGGCTATCACCAAGCTTAACAATGGAGATGCTGGCAAACATTGCTGAAAACGGAAAAGACAGCGACAAAATCAAAGAAGTTTTTGAGTTCATCAGAAAAAGTTTAGATGTTCGCTTAAAGACATCTAAAGAGACCACACAGACAATCCTTGAGAAGATTTATAGAATCTCTGGCGAAGCTGAAGCTATAAGGGTAGATGGATATATCTTGCCAACAGTCAAACTACTGGCATTTAACGATCAGCAAGTAGATAAGGTTGCTAAAGTCCGATATAAGGGATGTGCTAGAGTAGGTGAAACAAGGTTTGGCTGTCTCAATCTTTACAATGGAAAGCATCAATATCCTGAAGAAGTACGTAAATGCCTGCTAGAAATAGCTAAGAATAGTTGTACAGAAGTAGACCTAGATTCATATCGAACACATCAGGATTTGCCTGAAAGTGAGCTAGACCAACAAATATTTTGGCAAAACTGGTCTGATGAAGGCATTAAAACAGTTTTGGTGGTCATGCCATGGTCACCCAATGAGCACAAACAAAAAATTAAGGTGCAAGCACTTCAGGTAGGAATAGCTACTCAGTTTATTGTGCCCACGCCAAAGGCAGACTCTTATAAAGCTCTGAATGTTGTTTTAGGACTTTTGTGTAAAGCTGGTTGGCAACCCATACGCCTAGAGCCTTTGGATCATCCTGATTATGCTGATCTAATTATTGGCTTTGATACAGGAACCAATCGAGAGCTTTACTATGGCACTTCTGCATTTGCAGTCCTTGCGGACGGGCAAAGCTTAGGATGGGAGTTGCCTGATGTTCAACGAGGAGAAACCTTTTCTGGAAAAGCGATTTGGCAAACGGTATCAAAGTTAGTTCTTAAATTTCATCACAGTTGCAAGCGTTACCCCAAAAAGCTACTTCTGATGAGAGATGGATTAGTTCAAGAAGGAGAATTTCAGCAAACTATAGAAGAGCTTGCAAAGAAAAATATAGCTGTTGATGCTGTCGGAGTTCGCAAAAGCGGTGCTGGCAGAATGGGGAAAGAGGATATTCATGCAAATGGGGAAGTGGTATACCGTGATGCCAAAATTGGTACCGTCATTTTTACTCCAAAAGAAAAGTCATTTACTTTAGTAACGAGTCAACCAGTTAATCAGAATATTGGCAGTGTGAGACCCCTTCGGGTAGTTCATGAATACGGAAATACATCTCTGGAAATGATTGCTTTGCAAACTTACCATCTATCTCAGATGCACCCTGCTAGCGGGTTTCGCTCCTGTCGCTTACCTTGGGTATTGCATCTTGCAGACAGAAGTAGTAAAGAGTTTCAACGCATAGGGCAGATTAGTATTTTGCAAAATATCAGTCGTGAAAAATTAATTGCTGTCTGACAATTATAGTAGAGATAACAGGTATTGTCGCTGCCCTCTTGCCTAGGGAAACAGATCACGTGTACTGTTGCTACATCACGGAACTGGCTTGACCTACAGTTAGCTTCGTGTCGTGGAATGTCCTATCCGTGTATGCGATAGGGTAGTTCACAGAAACGCTGAAAGTAGATACATAACTTTACATTTTTAGGTGATTGCCCCCATGAGCAACGGAGAAGAGCTTCACCTGATGGTAGCCTAAAGCCCATAGCAGCTTACTTATTAATGTGATAATTAATGTGATAACTGTCGAATCAATCGGACAGGTTTCATAGTCATCAACTGCCCTATCGCTGGCTTTTTCCCTTTTTTCCGCTTGACCAAACCCAGAACTTCCCGATATAAATCTTGGAAAGGTTTGAGGTTGCGCTGCTGATTTACCTTGGAAAAGGTAGATATATCCATTGGAAGTCCTCCCTGATGCAAACGCTTGAATAAATCTGGCATACTGCGGAGGCTCTGATCCAACGAAAATCCAAACCAACAACTGATAAACAGATGAGTATTGAGAACGCTGTAGTCCCGTGTAGAAAACTTCGATAGCAGTTCCTTGATAATCTTGGGAAAAGTAAATACCATACCGAGTATTCTTTGAGTAACTAAGCAAGTTGCCATAGAAACTTATAAAATAGTGAAAACTTCATCCCTTCTTACCATTCCATATGCCTGCTCCCTTGCAAGTCGAGTTAACCGTTGCGGAAGACATCACCCTACGAGAACTGAGTTGAGCCACCGAAGTCCCACGTCGAACTCGTCAACGGGCAATGGCTGTGCGTCTCAGCAGTGATGGGTGGCGGGTGGGGCAAATTGCTCGACATTTACACATGCATGAACCATGAACATAGTGTGCGACGTGCCATTCGCCAGTGGCAAACTGTGGGGCTCTATGGGCTGTAGGAGCAACGCCGTCGAGCAATGGTTGCAGGAAGAGCGGAGTGACACCAGTCTCCAACTGTGTCAGAAGCTAGCCACCGAACGCCAAGTCCACCTCAGCCAGCGCACAATGAGCCGCTTGCTGCAAAAAAGGGGTTCTGTTGGAAACGATTACGCTACAGTCCGCCTCCCCCCAAACAGCCAGAGTTTGTGAAGTCCAAACGCGCCGACTGGGAGATGCTCAAGCAGTGGGCAGTGGAAGGACTGGTGCGGGTGCTGTATCTAGATGAAAGTGGGTTTGAGAAAACAAGTCCCTTAACCTACAGCGATGTCAAACGTGGGCAGCAACACAGGATGGTCAAACCCCAGCGTCGCGGTCGTCGCATTAGCGTGCTGGGGGTTTGGCAACCGGGGCGGCAGTTTGACTACGGCATGGTGGTGGGAGGCTTCAACAGTGATCGCTATTTGACGTTGATGCACTGGCATGCCAAACGCGCCAAAGCGCAGTGGCAGGCAACTGGACAAATCACCGTGATGATTCAAGATGGAGCCTCGTTTCATCGCTCAACGGCGGTGCAAGCCTAGTAGTAACGATGGCAGGAAATGGGCTTATTCATCTTTTTCTGACCGCCACCTCAGATGAATCGCATTGATGATGAATGGTTGCATCTCAAGCGGCATAAATTGGGTTCTCGGTTGGTTGAGCAGGAATATGATTGAGCAATCACGCTGATAAATGTGATTGAGCAATGAGGTCAAAGGTGGGGCTATGGCGTTGAACGTTTTATATTTAATTCTGGCTGGCTACTTAGCCTGCGGCCTCTAAGCGGCACCCCATATAGGCAAGGGTGTAAAGCTTCTGTAGATTCCGAATGAAGCGTTGGCATCACTCCCTTCATCGGTGGCGATCGCGTCCAAACAACGGTTGCACCGGTGCTAGTCCGGCAAAAATACGCAACACTAAAACCGCATGGGCAAAAAATGTTAACCCCACCCAAAACAATGGAAACCAGTGCCAGCGATCGCCACTGAGGGGCGGAAACATCTGCTGCCCTAACCAGACTAACCCTGGCGGCAGGGTAATCAGTAACACACCAAGGACAATGGCCGTATAGGTCAGGGTGACAGGCGGCGTGTTGAGCGATCGCCACGTGGTGCCAGTCCACTGCCAGCGAAACACCATTGCCGTGTCTTCTAGGCGTGCCGTTTGATGGGTGAGGTCAATGCTGAGGATATGGCGGCAAAAATTACAGGCATAGGTGTCCATGAGCACCATAGGGGCAATCTGACCATGGCGACACACCGGACACAGATATACCCCCTCAGGCTCTAACAGCTTCGGTGAGGGAACCAACTCCGCCATAACATCCTTTAAGCTCTAGAACCTTCCTTACACTTGAGGATGCAACACCCGCTGCTCTAAACCACGGTAAAGCCGATTGAGGGCATTCATATAGGCTTGTGCCGAAGCCACAATCACATCGGTGTTGGCCGCATGACCGGAATAGATGCGATCTTCGTGCTGCAGGCGAATAGTTACTTCACCGATGGCATCGATGCCCGCCGTTACTGATTGCACTGAGTATTCAATAAGCCGGTTAGGAATTTGCACCACCCGGTTAATGGCACGATACACCGCATCTACAGGACCGGTGCCAATGGCTGCATCTGTGAGTTCTTCGCCGCTGGGGGTGCGTACCGTCACTGTTGCCGTAGGTCGGGCATGATCACCGCAGGAGACTTGCACAAACTCCAATTGGTAGCCCTGTAGATCGATGCCTTGGGTTTCGTCCTTGGCGATCGCCTCTAAATCCCAGTCGGTGATTTCCTTTTTCTTATCCGCCAGATCCTTAAAGCGTAAGAAGGCTTTGTTGAGTTCAGTTTCCGTTAATTCAAAGCCCAACTCCCGTAAACGGGTAGCGAAAGCATTGCGACCCGACAGTTTACCTAAAACGATTTGGTTGTCTGCCAAGCCAATTAGGTGAGCATCCATAATTTCGTAGGTGCGCTTGTTCTTGAGCACCCCATCTTGGTGAATCCCTGACTCATGGGCAAAGGCATTAGCACCAACAATGGCCTTGTTGGGTTGGATAAGCATCCCCGTTAGGTTGGAGACTAACCGCGAGGTTTTATAGATTTCGCGGGTATTGATATTCGTGAGGGGAGCCTCCGACTCAGCGGGGCGACCCAAGAAGGGGTTAAAGTACTGCCGCCGCACGTACAGCGCCATCACCAGTTCTTCGAGGGCAGCATTACCCGCACGCTCGCCAATACCGTTGATGGTACATTCCAGTTGGCGAGCGCCGTTTTTAACTGCCTCAAGAAAGTTGGCCACCGCCAAGCCAAGATCATTGTGACCGTGGACTGAAATGACCGCTTGCTGAATGTTCGGCACATTTTCCTTGATACCCTTGATCAAGGCTCCAAACTCTGCGGGTGTGGTGTAGCCCACCGTATCGGGAATATTGATTGTGGTGGCGCCTGCCGCAATCACCCGCTCAAGCACTTGGTACAGAAACTCGGGGTCAGAGCGGCCAGCATCCTCTGGTGAGAATTCCACATCCTCCACAAAGGATTTGGCGTAGGCAACCATCTCTGGGGCAATCTCTAGTACCTCGGCACGGGTTTTCTTGAGCTTGTACTCAAGGTGAATGTCAGAGGTGGCAATGAATGTATGAATGCGTGGATAGTAGGCCGGTTTTAAGGCGTTGGCTGCCGCTTCAATATCCGAGCGGGTGGCTCGTGCTAGGCCACAAATCACTGGCCCTGTTTCAGTGCCCACCACTTCGGCAATCCGCTGCACGGCTTCAAAATCTCCAAGGCTGGCAAAAGGGAAGCCAGCCTCGATAATATCCACCCCCAGCCGAGCCAGTTGACGGGCGATCGTGAGTTTTTCATCTACATTCAGTGCGGCTCCCGGAGACTGCTCTCCGTCCCGCAGCGTCGTGTCAAAAATCAAAACGCGATCAACCGTCTGGGGAGGATACTTTATCGCCATAAACAAGCCCCGTCCAAGCTTGAAAAAAGGGATCATTACCCCCTAGTCTAGCATTTTCCTTAGGTGGCCATCCCCCTAGGGAACCTGCCAAATCCGTTGATGGTAGCTGGGTAGATGATCTAAATTCACACTGGGGTGATGATGCCCGTGGGAATGAGACTCATGGTTATGGTTGTGATCGTGGTGGTGATGGTGGGAATGATCGGCACCATGGGCGATCGCCGCCAAACGAAATTTACAGGCTTCGCAATTCATGGCCACTTGGCCGGTGAGGGTTTCTATTTCCCGTTGCCGCGTTAAATAAAATAACTGCGGATGTAACCCAATTTCCGGCAAGTTAACGTATTCTACCGCCGGGTACTGTTGCTGGGCAGTAGCGGTCAGGGTATAGATTTTTTTCACCAGTGCGCCAGTGAACATAAAGTGGGGCAGGACAATCACCCGCTGCGGCTGATAGAGATTGGCGCGGGCAAACCCTACCTCTAGGCGGGGATGGGTAATACCAATAAAGCACACCTCAACGGTCTTGTAGCCACTACCTTCCCAGAGCATCCGCGCTAGCTTGAAGACATCGCCGTTGGCATCGGGGTCACTCGAGCCACGTCCCACCACCAGTAACACCGTGTCGTCGCGGCCAATGCCTCGGGGGTTAAATTCCGGTGAGTCGAGCATTTCAAGGCGCGATCGCCAGAGGGTGAGAATTTCAGGGGCAATGCCATAGTGGCGACCGTAGTGATAGCGCAACTGCGGCAACACTTGGCGAGCACGATCCAGTTCATTGGTCACATCAAACTTGTTATGGCGCGCCGCAAACAATAAAATCGGCAGTACCGACAGATCGGTGTAGCCCTCTACTGCACACTGGCTTAAAACTTCAAAAATCGAGGGTTGAGTCAACTCCAAGAAGCAAGGAAAGACCGGACGGCAAGGATCTAATTGATGATACGCATGGGCAAAGTCTAAAAATGCTTGGCGGCCTTGCGGATCCCGAGTGCCATGCCCCACCATCAGTAGCGGTCGGGGCTGGGGTAAGGGTGGTAAATCAACGGTAAAACTTAGGGGATTAAGAATTGAATCGTTGGGCTGAACAGTAACGACCACGCTATAACTCCATGCCTGTGCAACGCAGACAAATAGAGTGAACCGCAGTAGGTAGGCATTCTGGCTTAGGGATCGCTCCCCTCACAGCTGCGGCACAGCCCCAGATTTACACTGGCGTTTCCCTACAAACTGCTCTTCACGGTTAACCTTCCAATTTTAACGAGCGTATTGTGGCTCTGTCTATGCGGGGGGTGGGGAGTCGCTACCCCTTGGACGGCCTCCTGTGTGCTTAGCGGCAACACAAACACAGAGCAAACCAGTGGTTTGGATCGGTAAAGGCTCGAACCCACGTCAAGCCAGCTGCGACGAGGTCTGACCTTAGGGAATCCAGCCAAAACTTCCGCGAGATTTCTGTGAGGATGCTTTCCCCGGCGGCAATGTCACAGGTCAATTCTAGGGCAGTTAGGGTTACCGTCTGTGTGTTTTGGCTGTCAAGATACATTTCGATTTGCTGTGCCACTGGGTTATAAATAGCTCGATGATCGAAGGCCAATGGCTCGAAGTTGCCCTGAAATCGCCAGTTAAGGTGGCTAAGGATATTGCGATTAAAGGCAGCCGTAATCCCCTGAGCATCATTGTAGGCGGCAAGCAAAACTTTGGTGTCTTTTACTAGGTCAACTCCAAGGAGAAGGTAGTCACCGACATTGAGCACCCGGTACAGTTGGCTAAAGAAACGTTGGCACTCAACCGGTGACAGGTTGCCTAGGGTACTGCCTAAAAAACAGAGTAAGCGTTGCGGCGCAAGGGGTGGGGGTAAGTGCTCTAGGCCAACATCGTAGGTGCCTACAAGGCCATTGATCCACAGTTGGGGATAATCCTTCAGCAGCGCTATGGCACTAGTTTTGAGCATCGAGCCACTGACATCAATGGGACGATAGACAAGCTGAGGTTGTAGCTGGGCATAGGCGGAGAGTAAGTAGCGGATTTTGCGATCGCTGCCGCTGCCGAGCTCAATTAATTCACAGATGCCGGTCAGGGTGGCAATTTCTTTGGCGTGTTGACTCAGCAGCGCTAGTTCGGTGCGGGTGAGGTAGTACTCTGGCAGGTCAGTAATCTGCTCGAATAACCGCGACCCAACGGCATCATAAAAGTAGTAGGAGGGTAAATATTTTTGCGGTGAACAACTCAAGCCAGCAATGACATCTTGGCCAGCAGGATCGGTTTTAGAACCACTCAGGTAGGTCAGGTGTAGGCGATCGCCCACAGAAGGCAACATCAACTGGCTCCAGCAACTGGTAACAGAGGCAACCCCTAGGACATTCTAGCCTTTAGACGGTGTTCGATGTGCCGCCCCCACGCAGCGATCGGCAAACTCATCAACAAATACAGCACCAGCGCTAGGGCATAAAGGGGGAAGGGATGACTACTATGACGGATGATCCAGACCCGCAACACCGATGTCAGATCGACCCCTGCAATCACACTGACAATGGCCGAATCCTTGAGCATATAAATGAAATCATTGATCAGGGGTGGAATAACAATTTGCGCCGCCTGCGGCAAAATCACCCGCACAAACCCCTGCTGCTGGGTCATCCCCAAGGACAGCGCCGCCTCCCGTTGACCCGAATCCACGCCGCCCAGGCCAGCCCGAAAAACCTCTGCTTCGTAAGCGGCATAGTTAAGGGCTAGAGCCGTGACCCCTGCTGTCCACGCATTCACCCACGTTGCTAAATTGATCTGCGCTAAAACTGCCCCGACACCGTAGTACAGCAACAACAGTTGGGTGATCATGGGGGTACCGCGCATCACCTCAATAAATCCGGCAGCAGGCCAGCGCAAAAACAGGTAAGGGGAGGTGGTCATTGCTGCCAAGAGAATGCCAAGCACAATGGCGATCGGGAAGGAAATCGCACAGTAAATAAGGGTATTCAGCGCCCCCCGCAGAAAGGCCGGTAACGCCGCTTGGATTAACTCCATCCCCCACTCCTAAACAATGCCAATTTGCGCTTGCTGATCATTCCACAGTTTCCACTGCTCATAAATTCGCCGCAGGGTACCATCGGTCTTGAGAATTTCAAGGGCTTGATTGACCTCTATTTCTAGGGTTTTTACTTTAGGGCTGCTGGCATTGAAGGCAATGACGTAATTGTTCAGGAAAATTGGCACTCCAATGGGTTTTAGGGCTGGGTTGACCGTGCCGCCGGGGCCTGATCCCAAAACATAGTAGGCCACAATCGGAAAGTCCACCATCACTGCATCAATCCGTCCCTGCACTAGATCATCGAAGGGCAAGTTGCCGTCATAAGCGCGGGTTTTCAGGTTAGGGTCTCGCTCCAGAATTTCTTGAGCTTTGTAGCCAATGCCGGTGCCCACCGTCATCCCTGCCAAGTTGGCAAGGGTAACATCACTTGCAGCATCGTACTGGGCAAACCGCTCGTCATTCGTACGAACCACAATTTGCTGGCCGTAGCGATAATAGGGCTGGGAAAAACGCTGAGTGCGCTCGCGATCGGAGGTAATTTCCCAACCGTTGAGGATGAAATCAAAGCGATTGGCAGCTAAGGCGGCGGGTAACTGATCGTAGGCAGTTGCAACAAATACGGCCTTTACACCCATCAGTTTGGCGATCGCGTCGGCAATTTCCACCTCAAAGCCAATGAGTTGACTAGGATTGACCGGATCATAAAACACGTAGGGGGCACCACTGATGGCTTCGGCACCCCACGCCAGCGTGCCTGGGTTCAACAGCCCCTTACTAGAAACAACCCCTGCAGCAGACCTGCCCTCTTCCGTAGCGGTATCGAGATTACCGGCACAGCCCGTCAATAGGGATTTTGTGCCTGCTGCCAAAACAAAAGCCCCTGTCCCTTGAGCTACACGGCGCAAAAATGCCCGTCGTTGCAGTCCCATGCCAGTGTCCTCACGAACCTGAACAGTAGATCACAATCAATGATCAACTCTGCTTCAGTTTAGTTTTTCTCGCTACCGCTGCCAAGACTACGACGTTTTGTCACGGTTTGATAGGCGGCAATAATATCCCCCTCTTGCCACAGTTGGAAGTCGTCAAGGCGAACACCGCACTCGTACCCCGCAGCCACCTCACGGACATCGTCCTTCATGCGCTTCAACGAGCTAAGGATGCCAGTGTGCACAACGGCCTGCTGTCGCAGCACCCGCACCTTGCAATTGCGCACTAGCTTGCCATTGAGGACATAACAGCCAGCAACCGCCCCTTTGCTGAGGGGGAAGACAGCCCGCACTTCCGCTTGCCCGAGGTCTTCTTCGACGAGTTCCGGCTCTAACAACCCTTCCATTGCCCCTTGAATGTCATCGAGGAGCTTGTAAATAATGTTGTATTCGCGGATATCAACATTGTTTTGATCCGCTGCTTGACGCGCACCACTGGCAAGGGTGGTATTAAAGCCAATAATTACGGCATTACTGGCAGTGGCAAGATCAATATCGGTTTCTGTAATCTCCCCCGGAGCCGCTAGTAAAATGCGCAGCTGCACCTGATCCTGCGGAATCTGGTTCAAGGCCGCTAAGATGGCCTCTACGGAGCCTTGGACATCTGCTTTGAGGATGAGGTTCAGCTCTTTTAGCTCCCCTTCGCGGGCTTGATCTGACAACGAAGTCAGGGACACCCGCCGCGCCGTAGCTGCTTGAGCCAGACGAGATTGCCGCTGAGCCGCAGCACGCTCTTCGGCGATCGCCCGTGCAGATTTTTCATCACTAAAGACTTCAAACTCATCCCCAGCAGCAGGCACCTCTGCCAACCCTAGGACTTCCACGGCAAAGGAGGGGCTAGCGGTTTCCACCCGCTGGCCGCGATCGTCAATCATGGCGCGAACTTTGCCAAAACACGCCCCCGCCACCAAAATATCGCCAACTCGCAGCGTCCCGTTTTGCACAAGCAACGTTGCCACCGGGCCACGGGCACGATCTAAGTGGGCTTCAATAACGGTTCCCTTGGCTGGACGATCCGGATTGGCGTAGAGATCTTCAACCTCCGCCACCAAGAGGATCATCTCTAGCAGCGTATCAAGATTTTGTTGTTGCAAGGCGCTGACGGGCACCATAATCGTTTCGCCACCCCATTCTTCGGGGACAAGGCCAAACTCGGTTAACTCTTGCTTGACGCGATCGGGTTGCGCCGATTCTTTATCGATTTTGTTAATAGCGACAATGATTGGCACTTTTGCCGCTTTGGCATGGCTAATCGCTTCAATGGTTTGCGGCTGCACCCCATCGTCTGCGGCCACCACAAGAACGGCAATGTCCGTCACCCGTGCCCCCCGCGCCCGCATTGCAGTAAAGGCTTCATGACCGGGGGTATCTAAAAAGACGACCTGATGCTTCTCGCCATTTTGTTCCACATCCACGTGGTAGGCACCAATGTGCTGGGTAATGCCACCGGCCTCGCCTTGGGCAACCTTGGCATTGCGAATGGCATCCAAAAGGCTGGTTTTACCATGGTCAACGTGCCCCATGATCGTCACAACCGGTGGTCGCCGTTGCAAATGGTCTAGGTCACTGGACTCGAGCATTTCAGTGACCTTCGCGGCCTCGGCACTGTGGCTGGCGGTTTCTACGGTAATGCCTAGCTCATTGGCAACCAGTTCAATGGTTTCTACTTCTAGGGTTTGGTTAATGGTGGCCGCAATCCCCTTAAAGAATAAAATTTTAATGATTTCAGCTTCTGAGTGGCGCAGCAAACTGGCCAATTCTTGCACTGACATTGCCCCTTCAATGGTGATGCGCTCCGGTGGGGGTTCTGGGGCCGTTTCTTGGCGGCGATCGCGACTTCGGGGCGGTTTCTTCTCAGGGTGTTTTTCTGGTTTAGTGACTGGGGTGGCAGGGCGGCTAGTGCGTGCGGGCTTTGCTTTGGGGGGACGCTGTAGTGATTGACTTACATCCACGGTCACTTGGGGCAGACCCACCAAACGGCTACTTAGCTCTAGCTCATCATCGTCATCAATAGTTTCTTCCCGTGGCTTCAGGCTCCGCGGCAGCTTCCGCTTGTTGTCTTCCTCTTCAAGATCTTTATTGCGATGCCGATCTTTAATGACTTTGTTGATGGTTCGGGTATCCAAGACCTCAATCCCTGACTCCTCGGGGGGCAGTTTCGGTGGAGTGGGGGAGCGCAGCACTGGTGCCACGGGTTTTGGCGGCGGTTGCAGTTCGGGCAGGGCTGGCTTGGGTGCCATTTCTGGCTTGATGGGTGGCGCCGGACGACGGACAATTTCAATGCGATCTTGACTATGAACCTTGGGTACGTCTGCGACTTTCTCTTTTTTGGGAGACTCTTTGCGCGGTGGTGCCGGTTTCTCGGCTTTTTGGGGACGTGCTGGGGGTGCTACGAGAGCAGGGGCTGGCTTGGGAGGAGCAGGCTCTGGCTTGACGGGGGTAGGAACGGGTTTAGGAGCCTCAGCCCGTGCTTGCTGAGGGGGGTGGGGGCGCACCGGAGCTTTGGGACGGCTGGGAGGTTGCTGCAACTGTGGGGAAGCAGTCGCTGTGTCTGGGCGGGGTTGGGTGTGAACTGCAACAATTTGCTGGTTTTTAGGAGCAGTATTTGTTTTGACTGGCCCTGGGGGGGAGGCCACTTTTTTGGGTGGGGTTGGCTCAGGGGTATAGGTTTTAGCAGTTTCGCGAATGCGATCGGCATCGACATCAGAAATGGTACTGCTGTGACTTTTGTAGGGAATGCCCAAGCGATCGCAGATCGTGAGTAACTCGCGATTGTCTAGGTTTAATTCTTTAGATAGGTCATAAATACGTACTTTACCAATGCTCATGCTGACTCTCAAAATATCTGACGGCGATAATAGTTGTATGGCGGTAGGGCAATCGCTAGGGACTGCGCAGGTCAGGGCTACCGCAATGTAGGGGGAGTTAAAACTTTTTAAGGGGTTGGTTGGGGCAACTCACTCAGCAGATTCTCAATACTAGGGGCAAAATAAATAAAACCAAGTAAGTCTATTATTAACGATTTCGGGGGAGAATGATCAGGGGAGCAAGCCCAAAGGCGGATCAATTTCAATCCGTTGGCGGTCTAGGTCAATCTGAGTAACAATGGCGGGCACAAAAGGAATATACACATTCGCCGCCTCTGGCAGCGCTACCTCCAGCAAGTCATTGCCAGCACTGACTAACCCTACCACCTGACCCACATACCGATCGCCTTGGTAAACCCTGAGGCCAATTAAATCCATCAGATGGTACTCGTTGGCCGCCAGCGGGGGGCGATCGCTGGCAGGTACTAGCACGTCTGCTCCCTTGAGGTGCTCGGCAGCGGTGCGGTTGTCAATTTCCGCAAAGGCGACAACAAACTGTTCGGATCGGGGTAAAAAGCGCCCTCGCACCAGCGTCACGGGGGCGGGTTCCTCGCGGTAGGTGTGGCGCAGCCAGCGTTGCCCGGGGATGGTAAAGCGCTCCGGAAAATCGGAAAATGCTTTGATGCGCACCTCACCCCGCAAGCCATGGGCAGCCACCACTTGGCCAATACACAGCCATTCAGAGGGGTCAGGGGTTGGGTTCACCATAGGCTGTCCATGCCAACTGAATCAGGCCATTCACGATTGCTGTAGCCACAGCCACCCCTCCCTTACTGCCTTTGATCGTAATATGGGGCACCCACGACTTTTGTAAGCGATCCCCAATGGGGGGTAAAAAATTGGGGGCAGCATCGATAATGAGGGCGGGTCGAATCTCTTGGGCTTCCACCAACAGCAGCAGCGGCTCAAGGGCAGAATAATCACTACTAATGACAAAGATGGCCGTTGGATGCCGACGGGCTAAGGTTTCCATGCCAAAGGCAATGCGTGACTTTTCCTGCTGCGGTCGCGTAAAGGTTTCGGCACCGCAATAGATGGGGTTCGCAAAGCTGTCTTGAGTTTGAGGGAGCAGTCCCACCTGCACCATGGTGACATCCACAACAATGGGGACGTGGGCTGCCAGTGCCGCCACTCCCGACTGCAACGCCTGCTCTGAGTACCGAATGAGATGGAGGTATTCCAGATCTCCAGTGGCATAGACCACCCGCCGGACAACGTCGTACTCTGCTGGACTGAGGTTATGCCCAGCCAAAAGCTGATCGATCAGTCGAAGTTGAGCCACGTCGGCCTGATGCCATTCCATGCAGACTTACCGCAAAGGGGAAAGGACTAATCACTATAGCAACAAACGTCTCGCCTCACTAGCGTAGGCGTGTTGGGTGCCATCCCCTAGTTTACGGGCTGAGGGCAGCGTTTCATCCACTCGTGAATCGATCCACGATCCCAAAGAGACTGGTATGCTGGAGGCAGTGTCTTCACATTTTGCCACTGTGTCTCAAACGCTCTGTCCTGTTCCGGCGGATCAGCGACCGATTAACGAGTACCGCGATTTACAAGGGTCGTGGTTTTTTGGCTGGTCTATGTGGCCGTTGCCCCGCTTTCAACGCCGTTTAGCACTGCTTTGGGGGATGGCGGGGGTGGTGAGTGGGCCACTGGCGATCGCCAGCATGACAAGCCAAGCAGCACCCGCTAAGGTGGCAGTGGCGGGGGTACTTGGAGCAAACCTCTTCGTGTTACTGGTCGTTGTGCGGTTAATCTTAGGCTGGCTCTACGTGGGCGATCGCCTGCAACGCCCCACCGTCATCTACGAAGAAACAGGGTGGTACGACGGTCAAGAGTGGCCAAAGCCAGAAGCAGAACTCGCTCAAGATCGGCTGATTTACACCTACGAGCTACGGCCCATTTTGCAACGGTTACGGGTTACCTTGATCATACTCCTTCTCTTTTCCGTTAGCCTGATTGGGCTTTGGGGCTGGTTGTAGTCCCTGCAATGTTTTATGGTGTCCTAGAATTAATAACCTATGGCGAAACGAACCCAGTCCCCTCCTCTTGAGGTCTGTTTATTACGGGAAGGAATTATTGAATCCAAGCATCATGCCCATGGGGTTGTGTGTGATGCCCGCGGGCGTATCCTTGCCTTGGCGGGCAATGCCGAAACTGCCGCCTTTATTCGCTCAGCTCTAAAACCCTTACAAGCCTTGGCGGTGACCACCACTGGCACCATGGAGCGGTTTGACCTCAGCGATCGCGACCTTGCAATTATTTGTAGCTCTCACCAAGGGCGCATTGAGCAAGTGCGACAGGTCTTTAATATTCTGTGGCGCGGCGATGTTGATCCCACTGCCTTGCAATGTCCGGTGCCCCAAGGGCGGCAAGGGGCATTAGCCCATAACTGTTCTGGCAAGCACGCAGGGATGCTCGTCGTCTGTCAGCAACGCAACTGGCCTTTGGGCAGCTATTTGCACAAAAATCATCCGGTTCAACAGCTAATTTTGACTAAAGTTGCAGAACTGTTGAAAATGCCCGCAGCAGAATTCATCTATGCCCACGATGACTGCGGTGCCCCCACCTACTTGATGCAGTTAGTGCAAATGGCCACCCTCTACGGTCAGTTAGCCTCCGGCAATGACTGGGCGATGGAGCGCGTTGTACGAGCCATGACCCACCATCCGGATTTTGTGGCGGGGGCGGGGGAGTTTGACAGCGAACTCATGCGCCTCACGGAAGGGGAAGTGCTGAGCAAATCCGGTGCCGAAGGGATCCAATGCCTTGGCCGGGTTGGGGAAGGGATGGGGCTGGCCATCAAAGTCACTGATGGTGCTAAGCGTGCGAAGTATGCTGTCGCCATTCAACTGCTGAAACAATTGGGCTGGATTACCCCTAGTGTGGCAGAAGCCCTTGGAGAGCAGTTCCTAACGCTGAATCAGTTTACCCGCCTTGAGGTGAATGGCGAGCTAACCTTCGCTTAGGGGAATAATAATCATGGCTCAACCTAAAATCATTGTGCTAGACGATGACCCCACCGGCTCCCAAACCGTTCATAGTTGCCTGCTGTTGACCCGCTGGGATGTGGACACCCTCTGCACGGGGTTAACCGATAGTGTCCCCATCTTTTTTATCCTCACCAATACCCGCGCCTTACCGGCGGTTGAGGCGGCTGAGGTCACGCGCACCGTCTGCCGTCATCTGAAGCAAGCGTTGGCGCTAACAGGAGTCAGCGACTATATCGTGGTTAGCCGCTCTGACTCAACCCTGCGGGGGCACTATCCCCTTGAAACCGATGTCATTGCTGCGGAGCTAGGACCGTTTGATGCCCATTTTCTGGTGCCAGCCTTTCTGGAGGGGGGACGCATTACCCGCAACAGCCAGCATGTTCTGATGGTTGAGGGGCAGCCTGTGCCAGTGCATGAAACGGAGTTTGCCCGGGATTCAGTGTTTGGCTATCGCCATAGTTATCTGCCGGAGTATGTGGCGGAAAAAACGGCAGGACGCATTCCTGCAGCGGCAGTGGAGCGCATTTTACTGCCAGATCTGCGCAGTGCTGGGTTGGCTCAGCGGTTAGCACGCTTGACGGGGAATGTCTGTGGGGTTGTGGATGCCGAAACCCAAGCGGATCTGGATCAGTTTGCTGCTGCCGTTCTTGAGGTTGCCAGTGGCGGCAAGCGGTTTTTATTTCGCAGTGCGGCGAGCTTACTCACGGCATTGGCTCAGTTACCGCCGCAGCCGATCCCACCGGAGGCGATGGCGACCTATTGTCGCCCCGGGCGGCGCGGCGTGGTGCTGGTGGGTTCCCACGTCCGTAAAACCACCGAGCAGCTAGAGGTGTTACTCTCAGAACCCGATATTGCCCCCATTGAAGTGCCGGTTGCTCCCCTCAAAGACAGTGCCACCGCAGAAGCGCAGATTATTGCCACGGTGCTAGAGGCGGTGAACGGTGCCGTTGCGGCGGATCAAACACCGGTGATTTTCACCAGTCGGCAGGAGCTGACCTTTGCGGATGCGGCTACACGTCTTGCCTTTGGCCAGCGGGTGTCTGAGGTGTTGATGGCTATTGTGCAGCAGTTACCTACAGACCTACGCTTTTTGATCAGTAAGGGGGGGATTACCTCTAACGATGTGTTAAGTAAGGGCTTGGCACTGCCGACGGTACGGCTGTTGGGGCAAATTTTGCCGGGCTGTTCGGTGGTGCGCACTGGTGCTGATCACCCTCGGTTCCCCAATTTACCCGTGGTGCTCTTTCCGGGGAATGTGGGCGATCGCCAAGGGTTGGCCACGGTTTATCATCGCTTGCATTGTGCAAAGGGCTAATTATGGATAATTACTGATAATGGTAGCGTAGGGCATTGTTGATGGATTGTTTCCATGGCCAACAAGATCATTGTTAGGTCGGTTCTTGAGGATTTGTTGGCACAGATCCCCCGTTTGCGATCGCAGTTGTACTTTAAGACCTCCCTCACTGCCTTATCCCATGCAATGGAAGATCAGGTTTTGGCCAGTGCTGATACCCCAATTATTATTGCCTGTTTTCAGCGGGAGCGGTTTTATCGGCAAGAAGCGCATCGCTATCAGCGCATTGCCAGCAAATCAGATCAGGTTTATGTTTTAGCCGCACCGGAAACCGAGTTTACAAATTGCTCCGGAGACTACGAAACCATTGCCTTTGATCCGCAGGATGCCCTCAGTCAGGAGTGGCACTTGGTGGTGCTTAGCCCTAACTACAGCACCTGTTTAATCTGTCGTGAGGTGCGGCGATCGCCCACGGCAACCCGACCAGATGTGCTGCCCCCCCTCGATCAGGCGCGGCGCTTTGAAGGGATTTGGACGTTTGACCGCGAGGTTACGGCCACAGCGGCAACAATGCTGCTGCAACGAATTCAGGAATACCGCCCAGAGCTATGCCAAAAAGTAAGTACAGCGTTGAGCATGGTGGCGCAGTTTCGCTCCCGCGAGGGATGTAGCGGCGACCCGGCTCCCTTCGCCGATCGCCTAGTCACCTATCTGCAAGCGGGGCAATACAAGCAAATTAAAGCCTATCGCCAAATTGCGATCCAAGAGCGCAAGGAACGCCTCACCAATGCGATGACCACTACAATTCGTAACTCCCTGAACCCAGCGGAAATTTTGACCCAAGCAGTAGCGGAACTTGGCACAGTGCTAGAGAGCGATCGCTGTTTGATCTACCGCTGCCGCAGTACTGATAGTCGGGTGCGCATTGAGTACGAGTACACCACAGCAGGAACCCCCTCCCTGCGTCATCAGTACTGGCCTGTGGCCGAGCATCCCTACACGCAGCAAGCCCTAGCCCATCAACAGGCGGTGCAGGTCGATGATCTGAGGGCGGATCCTCGCTGGCAACATCCTGAGGAGGCGAAGTATTTTAAGCCCTTAGAAACTGCCGCTGTTCAAGCCCTCTTGCTTGCCCCTGTGCTTTACCAAGGGCGCTTACTGGGAATGGTAGAACTGCACCGCACCACCCCAGTACCTTGGCACGATATGGATGCGGAACTGGTGGCGGCGATCGCCATCCAAGTGGGGGTTGCCCTCATTCAAGCGGAAGCCTATGCCGATCTCGAAGAACTAAACGCCCAGCTAGAAGCCCTTGATCGCACCCGCAGCAACTTGATTGCCATTACCGGCCACGAACTGCGCACCCCCCTTTCGACCATCCAAATTTGCCTCGAAAGCCTCGCCAGTGAACCGGACATGGATCCAGAACTGCGGCAAGTGATGCTGAGTACGGCTCTTGCCGATGCCGAGCGGATGCGCAAACTCATTCAGGACTTTCTTACCCTGTCCCAACTAGAGAGTGGCCGTGTCCAGTGGCGACCTGAACCCTTGCCCATGCAAGAACTGGTGGATTTAGCCCTCAGCAGCCTGCGCACGCCGAAAGAACAACTGCCCAGCATTCATGCCACCCTCCCCCAAGAGTTGCCCCTTGTTCGAGCCGATGGGGAATGGCTGGTGGAGGTACTCTCTAAGCTGCTGGACAACGCCTGTAAGTTTACAGAGCAGTCTGGCCAAGTCTCGATTGTGGCCACACCGCGCCAAGATGGGTTACTGGAGGTAACCATTGCCGATACAGGCCGCGGCATTGAGCCGGATCGGCTGGAAACTATTTTTGACCGTTTTTACCAAGAAGAGGGCGCCCTGCGACGATCCGCGGGGGGCACTGGTCTGGGGTTGGCGATCTGCCGCCAAATCATTACAAACCTCGGCGGGCAAATTTGGGCAGAGTCCGCTGGGCGCGATCGCGGCAGTGAATTTCACTTTACAATTCCCCTCGCTGACCCCTTGTGATGAATTTCCCCTTCAATGACGCATAACCCTATAACGCATAACCCTATAAGATGTGAAAAAAACAATGGGCACAAGCCATGGCGCGATCGTTTGCAGATACAGCCATTGATATTTTGATTGAGCTGGCAGAGCGAGGGGAGATTGATCCGTGGGACATCCAAGTCATTGATGTGTTCGATCGCTGCCTAGCAGAACTGGCCAGTCGCGGTCAACCCAACCTGAGTGCATCCGGCCAAGCCTTCCTGTATGCGGCTATGCTGGTGCTCCTCAAAAGCGATCGCCTCGTGGCCGTTGACGAGGCACCTCTGGAAGAGGACGTTGAGTCGGACAGGACAGATATGGCACCCAACCCATCCTTGGTGGTCTGGCCCAGCCACCTAGAACAGCATCTCCACCGCCGTCTCGTGGCACCTCCTCAGCAGCGCCGCCGGGTGACCCTCGATGAACTGATTGTCCACCTGAAAACCATGGCGGTGCAAACCGAGCGGGCAAAGGTTCTGCGCCCCCACACCCCCCGCAGCCGTCGCCGCCCCACCACCCTCAAAGCCATTACCCAACTGGCGCACCAAGAAAACCTCACGGAACTAGCCGCAGAGGTTGAAACCCTCTTAGCCAGAGTCGCACCGGCAGGGACATGGCTGGAACTCAGGGATCTCCTCAGCCTGAAGAATGATCCCGTGGGCGTATTTTGGGCATTACTATTTTTAGCCGCCCAGTCCAAAGTTGATCTCAGCCAAGACACTTTCTATCAGGGGTTGCAGGTACGCTCCTGCTGTGTTGAGGCTGTTCCCCTCGAAGCCTAGAGTAAGCCGCGATAGCGAATAAAGGTGAGAACCGCAGCCCATGACCCCAAAGCGACTTTGAGGGCAATCAGAATATTCAGCCCAGGAATCATCCCACCGCTGAGGAGCGTGCCAAACTCCCCTGTGGGTAGCTCAACCCCCATGAGCAAACTAGCACCACAAAGGATAAAAACGATAACGGAAACTTTCTCCCATGTGGCGGCATGGAAACGCTGGTAAATACTCTCTAGCCATTCTGGGGCAGAGGTAATCGCCACCAGACCAATCGCCGTGCCGCCAGCCACCCCAGCCGCAAAGCCGCCGCCAGGACTAAGGTGCCCCCGCAATGCCAGTTCAATGCAGACCAGCGAACAAATGGTGGCACCAAATCGCGCTAGGACAATCGAGGGTTGATCGTTAAAACGGCTGACATGCCCTAGGGGAGCTTCGTTAGCGAGGAGGTATTGTGACCCCAAAATAGCAATGGTAAACACAACAACTTCAAAAATGGTGTCGTAGAGACGATTACGCAGCAGAATCGCTGTCACGGCATTCGGTACCCCCGCTTCGGTCACAAGGGTGCTGACAATGGCCGCCGTAGGTTCGGAAAAGAGGGTGGGTAAAGCCAGCATCTTAATCAAGAGCAGCAGCGCCGCCAGTCCATAAATCACCATCATGATGCTCATCGGGGGGCTTCCTCTTCTGTTTCTGTTGGCAGGGGGTAGTACACTAAGTCTGTCCATTCGGCCAAAGCAGGTTTGAGGAGGGTGTAAAGGCGAGCTACACGAGTCATGGTCAACAATTGTCGATCGTCTTCAGCACACAGAACATGAATGTCGCGTTGGTGGAGAGCGCTTTTTAACTGCCCAACGGTAGGATAGACAATCAGCTCGACCCGTAAATGGTAGGGAGCCACTGCGACCCGTAGAGTCTCTAACAGATGGTCTAAGGTATCGGTGGACAGGGCAGAGGCGAGCACCCCTAGGCGCAATACCAGTGAGGAGCGCACGGCGACAGCGTAGAGCATAATCGAGAGCATGGTACCCACCAATGCCTCGGTTAGCGCCACATCCGCTGCCCCTAGCACCGCATAAATTAAGGCAGCAACGGCACCGACAATGCCACGGATGACCAGAGCATGGTAAGGGTTGCTCTGAAAGACTAACATCAAGGTGGTAAGGGGCAACAGGGGTGTGACAGCAATCAACCAGTTATCCATCGCTGTCCTCCCCTTGGGAGCAATAGGCCAACACGTACCCCAGAATCGTATTCCAGAGGGCAAGGGAAATAACGGCCAACAACAGGAGTGGCCACTCCCGCGGAATGCGCAGCAGTACCCCCAACATGATGGCCATCGACCCTAGGGTATCGGCAATCGATAAATAGTGCAGCTTAAAGAGGGGCGATCGCCGCCCCACTAGCGGCCACGTTCCCCACAGCCACAAAAAGAGGCC
This sequence comes from Synechococcus sp. PCC 6716, assembly GCF_022570815.1. Lineage (NCBI taxonomy): Bacteria > Bacillati > Cyanobacteriota > Cyanophyceae > Synechococcales > Synechococcaceae > Synechococcus > Synechococcus sp. PCC 6716. The sequence continues at coordinate 20,001 of NZ_JAKLTU010000037.1, read as the reverse complement.
AAAACTAATGCAGGCATAACTCAGCCATTGTAAAACCATGTCCCCAGCTCCCTAAAGATTGGCCACATCCCGCAGCCGGCGGAGAATTTGTGCTAGCAGCATCAATGCACCGTTGCCAACGCTGAGAATAATAACCCCGACAATACCAATCATCCAATCATCGCGATCCACCGATACCATCAAAATCATGATGGCCGTCTTGGTGGCAATGCTGGCAAAGGCCAACATTTTCGACCAAATATGCTCCCCTTTCCAAGCAGCGTACAGGGGAATGCACAGGATAAACAGCATCAGCACCAAAAAAGCCGTCATCGTCCACTATTCTCTTTGGGGTTTTTGGTTGTCCCTAACTGTGGCCGTTGCTGAACTAGTTCATGCACCTCGAACCACCCCTGTTCGTCGTAGTGCAGCACAATGGTTTTGGGGGTAAAGGTAATGGCAAAAATATCGAGGAAAATTAACCCTGGCGATCGCGTCGGGCTGACGGGTTGACGCACCACTGCTTCATGCCGATGCGGGCGCAGCAGGATTTCAATCGCTTCGGCGTAGGCACGGGGGACGGCCATGGCCACTTTGCCTAGGGTACTGAGCCACTGCCTGAGGCTGGCTGCCCGTACCCGGCTTTGGGGCAGCAGTAAAGCCACCACCACGCCAATGAGGACATTCACCAGTCCAAAGTCTGCGGTGAGCAGCAGCCAAATGGCTAACCGCAATGCAAAGTTAAGATAATTGATCGTCATAGTGCCAACCACACCAAGCCAATTAACAGCAGCAGCATCACCCCTAGTAAATGCTCGAGCCGCTCCCAGGCACCCCGCCATGAGGACTCCCAACGAGACACCCCCAGCCCCACAAGGAGCAGCCCCACCGCTGGCGGCACCAGAGACCGCAGCAGGTTCGCTGGGGTGTAGGCTTGCAGGTAACCAGCATCAGCAAATACCAGACCGCCAAGCAGCACCAACGTGGCCGCGCTATAACCAAGGGGCAGTGGGGTTGAGGTCGGCTGCTGCGGAATAAACACCAGTTTGCTATAAATGGTGGCGGTCAAAAAGCCAGCCCCATACAACAGTCCTTGTTGCCATGGCGCTAGGTAACTGATTGTCAGCGCCTTGGCACTGAAACCTGCTAACAGGGGCACGCCAACAATGCCATAGCCAGCAATGATCATGGCGATCGCGATCGGACGCGCCATGCCGTGCTGTCGTAGCTCACTCAGGCGATAGTGGCGCAATTCACCTACACTGAGGAATAGGGCAGCTTTTGCCAGTCCATGCATCAGAGCATACAAGCCCGCCGCCGCTGGCGAAATAATCACCCACCCCAGTTGGCCAAGGGTACTAAAGCTGAGCAATCGTCGCACATCATCAGCCACCAACGCTAGGAGTGGGCCAAAGAAAATCGAACCGAGAGCAAACAGTTGCACGATCTTGCTAATTTCCCCATAGAGCAGGCTCAACCGCACCAAAGGAAAAACCCCAGCATTTTCAACAATTCCAGCTAACAGTGCCGCCACCACCGGCGCAGCCACGACATTGGTTTGGGGCAGCCAAAGACCGCTGACAAAGATCGCCCCCTTGGCTAACAGTGCCATCAAAATCAGTGCCACCGCCTCTGGGGGAGCGTGCAGCAAGACATCAAAGGAAAAGCTGTGACTGGCCTGATAGACTAAGCCCACCCCCATCAAATAAAAGAGCATGGCCACATTGCCCACCATCAGGTAGCGCAGGCCAATCCACAGGGGGCGATCGCCCCGGGGATAGGCAATTAAAAGAAAGACCACTATCCCCAACACCTCTAGGTTGACGTAGAGGCTAAGAAAATCCGCCGAGATAAAAACCGTATTGGCACTGCCGTGAAGCAGGCACAGCAGCACATAAAAAAAAGCCTTGTAGTCACAGCGCCAAGTATAGAGCACTGCCGCCAAGAGGACAAGGGCATTCGTGACAATGAAATAGCCACTGAGACTATCAATGTGCAGGGCAATGCCAAAACTATCCATCAACACAAAGGAGAAGTTGATGTCTTGGATGGTGATGGCTAGCCCCACGCAGAGCGACAGCACGGCGATCGCCAAGGTCAACCCCCGCGCCAATACCGGTAGTAAATAGAGCGTGAGTCCAGCCACAAAGGGGACTAAAATCCAGGCGATCGCTAAATCAGTCATCTACAAATACTTCTGATCAATTTCACTCGTTTCTAGGGTCGGGTTATCCCGCGCCAGCTTCATGGCGGCCACCAGCATCAGCGTTTGGATTGACAAACCAATCACAATCGCCGTCAGAATCACCCCTTGGGGCACTGGATCAGCGTAGGCAATTGTCGGTGCTGCCCCCGGACGTAAAATCGGTGTCACCAACCCACTATGGGTGGCAATGACGACAAAGAGGGCAACAACCCCAGTACTCATCACATCCATCGTCACAATTTTCACGAGGAGATTTTTTTTAATGATGGTGGCTAAAAAACCCACCAAAATGGTGATAAAGACACTGGCTTCCAGATAGATCATGGGGACAGCTCCTCCACGGTGGCTACAGGTGGATCAGGACGATCAAACGTCAATCCTAACAGCGGGGGCTGCAAAAGTTGTCAGTTTTACCATAGCGATGATTATCACAGGGAACCCCGCCAGCACTAATCCAGAGCAATTTTCGGCCACAAAAAGATTGAGCAGGGTCACATTCGATGTTGCCCCTACTACGACAAAGAAGATAGGCACCACCAAATTGTTGGAAGAGCCGAGCCTTGGCAGGCAACAATTGATTATCTTACCTTTGTCACGTTCAATATAGACAGCCTATTGAATAGATTTTAATAAATGGAATAACCGCAAAGTTTATAATTTAGAAAAATGCTTAACAATTTGCAACATTAGGACGAATAGGTATATATTCTTATTTAGATGCTCTAACTGTTTACTGGATTCGTCCCTTGGGGGTTTGTCAATGAATGCCCAATTTCCTTGGCTGACTGTACTAACGGTGTTGCCGTTAGTGGCTGCACTTTTGATTCCCTTGTTGCCCGATCGCGATGGCAAGACAGTCCGCTGGTACGCACTGGCGATCGCGCTCGTTGAATTTGCCCTTTCAGCTACCGTATTTTGGCAGCACTACGATGGTCAGTCTGCCCAGATTCAGATGGTGGAGACCGTGGCGTGGCTGCCGCAAATTGGCCTGAATTGGTCATTGGCGGTGGATGGTCTTGCCGTTCCCCTAATTTTGCTGACGGGTCTAGTCAACACAGTGGCAATTTTTGCAGCTTGGCAGGTCAAGCAAAAGCCACGCTTGTTTTACTTCCTGATGCTGGCGCTCTATAGTGCTCAAGTTGGAGTGTTTGCCGCTCAAGACTTAATTCTCTTTTTCCTGATTTGGGAACTGGAGTTAGTGCCGGTCTATTTATTGATTTCAATCTGGGGAGGCCCCAAACGACAGTACGCAGCCACTAAGTTTATTCTCTACACCGCTGTTGGCTCCGTCTTTATCCTCCTTGCGGGGTTAGCCATGGCCTTTTACGGCGGTGACGTCACATTGAATATGGCAGCCTTGGGGTTAAAAGACTATCCCTTGGCGCTCGAGCTGTTTGCCTATGCTGGGTTCCTGTTGGCCTTTGGCGTGAAGCTACCGATGTTCCCCCTGCACACATGGCTACCGGATGCCCATGGCGAAGCCTCCGCACCTGTCTCGATGGTCTTGGCAGGGGTGCTTTTGAAGATGGGGGGGTATGGCCTCATTCGCTTTAACCTCCAAATGCTGCCGGATGCGCACATTTACTTCGCCCCTGTCTTGATTGCCCTAGGGGTCGTGAATATTGTCTATGGCGCCCTAACGGCTTTTGCCCAAGAAAACCTGAAGCGGCGGCTGGCCTACTCCTCCATTTCTCACATGGGGTTTGTGCTCTTGGGGATTAGTGCCCTCAATAGCGTTGGTCTGAATGGGGCGATGTTGCAAATGCTCTCCCACGGACTCATTGCAGCGGTGTTATTCTTCTTGGCGGGCGTCACCTACGATCGCACCCATACCTTGGCCATGGAAAAAATGAGTGGCATTGCCCAGTCGATGCCCAAAACCTTTGCCCTCTTTACTGCGGGGTCGATGGCCTCCTTGGCCTTGCCGGGGATGAGTGGCTTTGTCAGCGAACTCACAGTCTTTTTAGGGCTGACCAGCAGTGATGCCTACTCCACAACCTTCAAGGTAGGCGTGATTTTCCTTGCGGCAGTGGGGCTGATTATTACACCAGTGTATTTGCTCTCGATGGTGCGGCGGGTGTTCACCGGCCAGCAGGGTGGGGATATGTTTGACAAGCTGTTGCTGGACATTAACCCTCGTGAAACCTTTATTGCCCTTTCGTTGCTGCTCCCCATTTTGGCAGTGGGCATGTATCCTAAGCTGGCGACCCAAACCTACGATGTCACCACCACAGCGATCGCCACTCAGGTTCATGCGGCCTTACCTGCCATTGCTCAGCATCACCTACCCCTTTACGCGCAACTGACCCAGTCTGCACCGATGTTACCCACAGAGGCCACGGTGGCGGTGAACCGCCTCTAGGGGTGCTAACTGGCCAAGCCGACAGTTCTCTCCATGACTGTCAATGGCAGCAAGGAGCATTCGTTGCTAAAGTGGAGTAACGGCATTCCTGCCCTTGGGCAGATTGCATAAACTGAATAAGGTGATTCAATACACGCTCTATGAGTAATCTTGAGAAACAAATTGAGCAAGCTCGTGAGGAAGCGCATCAGGTGTGTGATACCGAAGGTGTGACCTCTGGACAATGTGCCGCTGCATGGGATGCCCTAGAAGAACTCCAAGCAGAAGCCGCCCATCAGCGGACTGAACAGCAAGAGCATAAAACCTCGTTTCAGCAATACTGCGACGATAATCCTGACGCTGCGGAGTGTCGCATTTACGACGACTAGGCCACCCATACCTTGTCGGGGTATTCTTCCATGAGTCGCTGGCCACAACTGTGGGATCGCCTTGAGGCGGCAACCGGTCAGCGACTTCATGACGGTAAAGCCTTGGCGGTGGGTGGCGGCAGCATTAACGATGCTTACGTTTGGCAGCATCCCCAGCAGACCCTATTTGTAAAGTTTAATCGTCCAGAGCGGGAGGCGATGTTTGCTGCCGAGGCGCTGGCTCTTGAGGCGATCGCCAGCGTCCAAGCCATTCGTGTGCCTAAGCCCATGCTTTGGGGCACCGTTGCGGGGGCTAGCTTTTTAGTACTGGAGTATTTGCCCCTGACCAGCCATGGGGACTGGCGACAGATGGGGGTGCACCTAGCGCAGCTGCACCGACAGGGAACCGGCGATCGCTACGGCTGGGTGCAAGATAACACCATTGGTGCCACCCCTCAGATCAACCCTTGGTCTGACCACTGGCCAGACTTTTTTGCAGAGGCACGCCTAGGCTACCAGTTTAAGTTAGCCCGACGGCGGGGCGGAGTGTTTCCCCAGGCGGATGCACTCTTAGCACGGGTGAGTGACCTGCTCAATCATCACCCCACCCCAACTCTTGTGCACGGTGATCTGTGGTCAGGGAACGCTGCGTTTATCCGCGGTGGTGAGCCAGTGATTTTTGACCCTGCCAGCTACTACGGCGATCGCGAGGTGGACGTAGCAATGACTGAACTATTTGGCGGCTTTCCTAGGGCATTTTATGAGGGCTACGCAGACACCTACCCCCTCGCCTCTGGCTACGAGCAGCGCAAGACACTCTATAACCTGTATCACATCCTCAACCACTTCAACCTCTTTGGCGGTAGCTACGAAGCCCAAGCACAGCGGATGATTCAACAACTGTTGCGCTGATATAATACCTCTGTTCTATACCATTGCCATGGAGCATGGGGTTACAAGCACCACGGGGTACCCGCGACATTTTGCCTGCCGAGCGTATCTATTGGCAGCAGCTAGAGGCGACGGCACGGCAGATTCTAGATCGCGCGGCCTATCGGGAAATTTGTACGCCTATTTTTGAGCAAACCAGTCTGTTTGAGCGGGGCATTGGCGAGGCCACCGATATTGTCGGCAAGGAGATGTACACTTTTCAGGACAGGGGCGATCGCTCCTTGACCCTGCGCCCCGAAGGCACCGCTGGGGTGGTGCGTGCCTACATTGAGCATGGCCTCTACAGCCAAGGTGGGGTGCAACGCCTCTGGTACCTAGGGCCCATGTTTCGCTACGAGCGTCCCCAATCCGGGCGGTATCGCCAATTTCACCAGTTGGGCGTAGAAGTGCTCGGCAGTGCCGATCCCCGCGCCGATGCGGAAGTCATTGCCTTGGCGCTAGATATTCTCAAAGCCCTTGGCCTTGAAGACGTGACCCTAATGCTCAACTCCGTGGGCGATCGCGACGATCGCGCGCACTACCGCCAAGCCTTAGTGGACTATCTCACCCCCTACGCCGCCGATCTGGACCCCGATTCCCAAGATCGCCTTCACCGCAACCCCTTGCGGATCCTCGATAGCAAGGATCCACGCACTCAAGCCATTGTCAATGAGGCACCCCGCCTATTGGATTACCTAAGTGCGTCATCGCAGCAGCACTTTGAGCAGGTGCAGTCCCTCTTGGAGGAGCTAGGTATTCCCTATCAAATTAACCCTACCCTTGTGCGGGGACTCGACTACTATACCCACACTGCCTTTGAATTTCAGCAGGGCAGCCTAGGCACTGAAGGCACTGTCTGTGGCGGCGGACGCTACGATCACCTCGTTGAGGAATTAGGCGGGCCAGCGACCCCAGCCATTGGTTGGGCAATGGGGCTAGAGCGGCTGATTCTGCTGATGGGCGATCGCCCCAAGGAACCTAGCCCTGTTCCCCATCTTTACGTAGTCACCCGGGGCAGTAGTGCCGAACGGCAGGGGCTAGTCTTGGCGCAACAACTGCGCCATCAAGGGTACATTGTTGAAGTAGATTTCAGTGGCAGCAGCTTCAAAAACCAACTGAAGCGGGCAAACCGCAGTGGCGCTACCCACTGCCTCGTGATCGGTGAGGAGGAAGCAGCAGCGCAAACGGTACAGGTGAAGTGGTTAGCGTCCGGCGAGCAGGAGCAAGTTGCTCAGGCGGATTTGCTCTCAGCAGCGGGGCGATCGCGCCTTTTTGGGGAGCAATGAGCCGCGCCTACTTTTTAATTGCCCACGGTAGCCCCAGTGCTGACCCGCAGCAGGCCATGGTGCAGGTTGTGAGCCATCTCGCCTCCTTAGGTAAGGTGGGATGGGGTGCCCTAGAAAGCCAAGCGCATCCCCTTGAGCTACAAATTCTGCACTTTTGCCAACAAGTCCAGCAGCCCGTGGTACTGTTGCCCCTATTTCTGCTGCCCGGAAACCATGTTGCGGTGGATGTACCGAAGGCGCTGGCCGCTGCTGAGGCGATCGCGCCTTTTCCGTTGCATTGCCTGCCATTTCTAGGGAGTCAGCCGCGCTTTCAGGTATGGCTCCAGCAGCAGCTTGTCAATGCTAAAGCAGATATTCTGGTGGGGCATGGCAGTCGGCGGCATGCTGTCTTGCCATGGTTTCAGCAGTTGTGTGACTCCTTGGGGGTGTTGCCTGCCCTCCTGAGCGACCCCGAGAGCCTTAGCAATGCCCTGAAACAGCGCCGGGCATTGGAGTACGCCCATAGCCATCTGTTTGGTTACTTTCTCTTTGGCGGCAAAACCGTTGATGCCTTTGCTGCTCAAGTGCAGCAGCTACAGACAGAGTACCCTCAGCAACGGCTGTCCGTCACACCGGCGATCGCCCCCACGCCGGAGTTCATCGCCACGATCGCCGCAATTTTAGCCCAAGACGTTGTGTCATGACTCAAGTGGTTCTCTGTGGGTACTACGGCTACGGCAACGCGGGGGATGAAGCCCTGTTGGCCACCCTCCTCGAGCAACTGCCAGCCCACTGCACCCCCATCGTCCTCAGCGGCAACCCCCAAGCTACAACAGCACTCTATGGTGTGGCCGCCTGCGATCGCCGCCACTGGAGACAGGTTCTGCGCACCCTGCGCCGCAGTCAGGTCTTTATTTGGGGCGGCGGTAGCCTCATTCAGGATGTCACCAGTTGGCGTAGCCCCCTCTACTACCTTGGCTTAATGACCCTTGCCCAACACTTGGGCTGTCGCACCGTGGCATGGGCACAGGGGATTGGGCCTGTGAAATCGCCCGTCTATCGGTGGTGGCTGCGGCAACTGCTGCGGCGGTGTATTGCCGTTACCGTGCGCGACTCTGGTTCGGCGGCACTGCTGCGCCAATGGCAGATTCCCCACCAGCAGGGGGCGGATCCCGTATGGTTAATGCGCTCACCCCCCCCTTCGGCACCTACCCGCACCCCCACGATGGCAGTGTCATTGCGCCCCCATCCCACCTTGACCCCTGAGCGCTTCGCAACCATTGCTGCTGCTCTCCGGGCTTGGCAAGAAGACGCAGGGCTTGAGGTTCTGCTACTGCCCTTTCAGCCCTGCCAAGATTTACCCCTTGCGGAGCAATTGTATGGGCAACTCATTGCATCGCAGACCCGCCTCCTCTGCCTTGCAGATCCACGCCAGATCAAAGCCGTGCTGGCCGGAGTGCAGGGGGCGATCGCCATGCGCCTTCATGCCCTGATTATGGCCGCCAGTGTGGGCTGTCCCTGTTTTGCCCTAAGCTATGACCCTAAAGTAAGCCATTTAATGGCGGATACCGGAATGCCCGGCTGGGAGTTGTCTGCTCTACCGGCGACCCCCCACGTCCTACTCAGCCAATGGCAGCAGCACTGGCACCCCAACCCACCTTACCTCAATTACCAAGCCTATCGAGACTCGGCACAGGTGCATCAAGCAGCCCTTGAGGGACTGGGAGATACGTTTTAGCTACAGTTAGCTACAGCCGCAACCTGTGTGGCCGCACCCACCCTCTGCTTTACAAGTGCCATTGGCACAGACCTCGGAGCAGTAGGGTTTATCCGCCACCATGATGGCATCACTCAAGGAAACAATGCACAGGCAGTGGGGGCAAGCACATTTCATTTGGGAAACAGTGGTCATGGATATGGCCTCCAAATGGGGTATGACTTAATTATGATTGAACAACTGTTCAGGTGTCAACTATCATTAACGATCAGTCTAGCCGTTATGATGGAGGTATGAATGCTAAAACTGCTGCGACAGTCAGTGCCCATCCCTATGATGCGGAGGCACTCACTCACCTTAGCGATCGCCTCCTGTCCATCGAAAAAGCGCAGCGCATGGCGCAATTTTTTGGGTTGCTGGCCGATACCAATCGATTACGGATTCTTTCTCTGTTAGCGGAAAGGGAACTGTGCGTTGGAGATATTGCCCTTGCCTTAGGCATGAGCGAATCTGCGGTCTCCCATCAATTGCGCATCCTCAAAACAATGCGCCTCGTAAGTTTTCGTCGCCAAGGGCGGCATATGTTCTATCAATTACTGGATCAGCACATTTTTGCCCTTTACCAATCCGTTGCCGAGCACCTCGACGAGGAGGACGAGCCTTAGCTGCTACTTACGGACAGGTGGCGGGTGTTGCTGTGCCAGACGTCGGCGGATCAACTTCGATAATCTCTGTTGAGGTTAAGGTAAAGGTTGTCAGCGCACGGGCACAACCGGTGAGGGCTTTGAGTTCTGGCCGGTTGGGAGTTGCCTGAAACTCGGCAATCAAAGATGTGGCATTGGTAATGGCATAGTCATAGTCCGGGGTTTCACTAATGCCAATTTGTAGGCTTGCAATATTATCACTAAAGGTTGGATTGGCAAGACGATAGGCTTGCTGGGCGCGGTTGACCGCTCCAATATTTGTCTTGGCTTGAGATTCTCGAGCTTTTGTAGCTTGACTGAGCATGGAGGGCAAGGCGATCGCCGCCAAAATAGCCAAAATAATGACAACAACGAGCAACTCAATCAACGTAAAGCCTTGGGAACGTGAGCGCGGACGTAAGCAGTAGAACCAGAACCAACTAGAGCGGTAGGGTAACATACGGGTACTCCAACAACAGTGGGCGCGTCACTTACCCTGAGTGTTCCCCAAACTCTCCGTAAAATTACAGAGATCTTGCTCAATCTTGTGGCAGTTAACTCAGTACTTTTACTTACTCGGATTTGCTACAGCCCACAGTTGCCACGTCCACCACAAACTCCTCAAGCCCCCCTTGGCGAATGCCACCGTGTAACACATTCATTTGCCACACCCATTGACGGCTCCAGTCAAGGGCAGTCAACCAGCCACTACGGTGGTGATAGGCACCGGTATCAATATCAATCCAACCGTTGCCGCGCACAAGTTGACCGGGCAGCACCCCACGAAATGTAAAGGTAATTGTGTGTCCTACGACAATAGTTTTATCAGCAAAATAGGGAGTGGGATGGCTTAAAAACAAATCCCGTATCCAGCAGCACTCCCTATTTGTTTGATCTGCCAGCGGTAGCATTGGGTCTAGCCCCGCATGCACCAGAAAGACATTCCCTAGGTCATAGTACAGAGGATTGGTTTCCAGCCAGTGGATGTGTTCCCATAACCGTTCCGTTGAGGTATAGCTGGCAAGGGTGTCATCCCCGCCACTGCTGGCCCAAACAAAGAACCGTGAGGGGTTAAGGTGTTTGTCCTCAAAGGCCAACAACATCATATCTTCGTGGTTACCGCGCACGGCGAAATAGCGCTGCTGGCGGAGTAGCTCCACCACTGCGGCACTGTTGGGGCCGCGATCTACTAAATCCCCCAAAAAGTAAAGGCGATCGCCCACAGTTGGTGCCACCACGTCCAAAAGACGGCATAGCCCTTCATAATGGCCGTGGACATCTCCAATAAAGATGAGGCGATCGCCTACCATATAGCCCCTAGGGTGCAGAAACTGGTGTCAAGGATAGAGAATCGGTGACCGGTGCGTGGGTGGTATTTTGATAGCTGGGGCCCAGCAAGGTGGCCACCGTTAACACTTGGGGAGGCGTGGCATCGGGAGGATAGAGCAAATCGACGCTAACATGTCGTTTTTCACCTGGGCGCATATTTAAGGTCACCAGCGGCTCGCCCCGCTGCCCCCGCCGCTGCACCAAATGGACATAGCGTTCTTGGGGCTGCCCGACATCATCGGTAAAACGCACCCGCACTGTTCCGCGGAAAAACACTTGGGGAGCGGGCGGCTCTAGGAACTGAAGGCTTGCCGTACGGTGATCCTGCTTGAGGGGGGTTTGCAGTGTCACGACAACCGATTGAAAGCTGCGGCTATTATTCAGCAAGGGCAATGTCAAACTATAGTGCACACCATAGTTACCGTGGGCATAGTAAGCCGTATCGGGATAGCGCGCCAACATCGGTGCACTTTGGATTTGCCCGGTGCCAAGGGTGCCTCGATGGAGGGTACTAATACCGTAGGAAATCGCCCGACCGGGTGCTGGAATGGTTAGCGCCGTCCCCTGACCCTCTTCATCGGTCAGGCTAGCTTTCCACTGCGACCCTCGACTGATGCCTGCCACGCGGCCATAGAAAAAGCGGGGGGACGTGCTATTAGGAGGACTGGGGGGAATATCCCGCGGGGTTACCAGTTGTCCCCGATGGAGCATTGTCCACCACTCTTCAAGGGTTGGTGCTCGCTCCGTACCATGGTCACTCATACGGGCAAACATCGACATTTTGGCAAGGTAGATCGGCCCATTGCTTTGCAAATGCATGAGGGTTGAGCGACCATTGGAGGACGAGACCTCACCAAAGGGATTCACATCGGTAATCAAGGGCATCATCGGGCCAACGGTACTGTCTTGGTTGATCATAAACTCAGCACGGGCGCGGTTAATGACCGCATTAGGAAACTGGGTTGGCAGGGGCAACGGTAAATTACTCAGCATTCGTGCTTCCCGTGCCGGAATAACCACTTGAGAGGGGAAAAAGGTTTGGCGCACCCCCCGCAACACCTGATTGGTGACGCGACTGCCCGGCCCCGAAAAAACATAGCCGATAGGGTTGTCGAGGATTGCCGGTAAGCTGCGGAACGGGGCATCCGGCGTGCTTAAGAAACTAGCAGCTTGGTAAAAGGTGACGGTAACCGGGCGATCGCTGGGATTGTAGGCCAACAGTCCCAGATAAATTGTTGGTGTACTAACGGCTCGATTGGATTGGGTAATGTGGTGGGCAAACACATCAAAGCGTCCTTGTATAGGATAGTTAAGATGTGCTGCCGGTTGCCATTTGCCTTGGGGAGGAAACGTAGAGAGTAAAATACCCTCACTTCGCACCATTTCAGGGCTGTTGCTGTTAAAGACTGGGATGTTGTCTAGGTGCCCTGGCAGAGGCCGAATATCTTGGGGGAAATAAGCAAAATTCGTTGGTGTGATGTAGGCTGTCGCGGCTGATGTAGGGGGTGCGCTAACGTGTGGAGCTTGCGCGCCCACAGGCGCAGCATTTGCCTGAACAATAATATTCGACTGCACCGAATGCTCCTGGACAACAACCGGAACCTGTTGAGGTGGAGTAGGTAAAGCGGCTTGAGCCAAAAGAATGGGAGCCAGCATATTATGTCCAAACCACAGCATCTAATTTGAGTGAGCACTTCGCAAAAACGGACAGAGTACCATCCTCTGCCCCAAAGTTGCATTTCCAAAGTATAGCCTAGGTTTGCAGAAAATCTGGTTAATGCTGCATAGAACTAAAAATCGACTAGTACCACAAGGGTAGTCTGGTTGCTCGTAATTTCTGATTTGGGGTTCGTTTGAGCGCATCCAACTACTCTCCTAAGAGTAAAATAACCCAAGCCAATGGGCAACGCTGTTGCGCTCCTGACCGCCACATGGACACAAGGTACCAGCAATTGGGTTGTAGTGTTGCTCCCTGTGCCAAATATTGAGCCAATCTAAAGAAATCCAACAAAGTCTTAAGCTTTTTGCTGAGATGTTTATAATTCTCTCAGAGGTGCTTGTCCCTTGCCCGTGAGGATTGAGTAACGTCGGTTCTATGAAGCCTCGTATTCTAATTATTGATGATGACCCAGCGATCGCCGATGTCTTGGCGATTAACCTGCAAATGGCAGGCTACGATGTCACAAAGTCCTTGGATGGGATGCAAGGACAAGCGTTGGCCGTGCAGATTTCCCCGGATCTGATTTTATTGGACTTGATGCTGCCGCAGGTCGATGGCTTCACGATTTGCCAGCGCCTACGGCGCGACCCCCGCACCCAAGACATTCCCATTTTGATGCTGACTGCCCTCAGTCAAACCCACAATAAGGTAGAGGGGTTTAATGCGGGTGCCGATGATTATTTGACGAAGCCCTTTGAATTAGAAGAGATGTTGGCACGGGTGCGAGCGCTGTTGCGGCGCGCTGACCGCATTCCAGCCACCGCTGGGCATCGGGAAATTCTTAGTTATGGGCCTCTAACCCTGATTCCTGAGCGCTTTGAGGTGTCGTGGTTTAGCAAAATCATCAAGCTGACACGCTTGGAATTTGAACTATTGCATTGCCTGCTGCAGCGCCACGGCCAGACTGTGTCTCCGAGCGAAATTCTCAAGGAGGTTTGGGGCTATGACCCAGACGATGACATCGAAACCATTCGTGTTCATGTCCGCCATCTGCGGACGAAGCTGGAGCCAGACCCGCGTAGCCCGAAGTACATTAAAACGGTTTACGGGGCAGGTTATTGTCTTGAACTGCCCAGTCACATTGAGCCAGTGGCGGCACGGTGAGGGAGCGATCGCAACATTTTAGCCGCTAGCATCGCTGCGCCAAAGCCATTGTCAATATTCACCACGCCAATGCCGGGGGCACAGGAGTTGAGCATAGTGAGTAGGGGAGCGAGGCCTCCGAGGTTTGCGCCATAGCCAATGCTGGTGGGCACGGCAATCACCGCTGCACTCACTAGACCCGCCACAACACTGGGTAACGCGCCTTCCATGCCAGCCACGACAATGAGAACCTGCATTGTTTCAAGGCGATCGCGCACACTGAGCAGCCGATGAATTCCTGCCACACCCACATCCCAAAACCGCTCCACTGCAAACCCCGAGAGTTGTAGCGTGATGGCGGCTTCTTCGGCAACGGGTAAATCGGCTGTGCCAGCGCAGACTAGGCCAACCTGTCCCGGATAAGCAGGTGGCAAGATAGGGGCTGTACTACAGATTTGCGCCACTTCAAAGTAGTGCAGCCCTCCCAAGCGCGATCGCACCGCCGCAAAAACATCCGCAGAGATACGGGTGGCCATAACACAGGGATAGTAAGGCCGCATCCGCGCCAAGATTTCGGCAATTTGTTCAGGGGTCTTGCCAGGCCCCCAAACAACTTCAGGAAACCCTGTACGCTGTTGCCGTTGATGGTCAATCCGGGCAAAATGGCCAATGGTTTCGTAGCTCAGGTGTTGCAGTTGACGGTGGGCAGCCTCTACGCTTAACTGTCCTCGGGCAAGTGCCTCTAGTAACTGCCGCACAGGATCGGCGCTGTCCATCAAAAATCCTCCGAAATCCCGTCATCTGGTGCTAGGGAGTTCCTCTCATTAGCCTCCAATCCCCAACTGGCCTGCCAAGCCGGGTGCTAAGGGAATCAGTGTCGCTGCCATTAAAAACAGCAGTAGCAGCCCCAACCCCGCGCGGGTATCATCCGGCTCGGTCATTTCATCCAAACTAGGACGATCTAGGTCACGCTGTAGCAGGAGAATAATCAGCGCCCAGTACAGGGCTAAGGGATTGACGATCGCCACCAAGCCCAACACAATCAGGGTAATCCATGTCAGGCGCTGAGCGGTTTTAATGCCATAAATCGCTTGAATGATCCGACCGCCATCCAATTGCCCCGCAGGCATGAGATTGAGGGCGGTGATAATCAGTCCTAGCCACCCCATAATCACCAAGGGATGCACCGCCACAACCTCACTTTGCAAGTGGTCGCCCAAGAACAGACGAGAGAGAGTGCCCACCAAAATTGACCCTTGGAAGAAAATAGTGGGCACCTCTAAACCGCTACTGCTGGGAGAGAGCACCAAGCCAATACCCAGCAATAGCAACGACAATGCCCCAGAGGCAATCGCCCCTGCAGCAGCAATGTCAAATAGCTCGTTGCGGTTTTTCAGAAACGATTCAATGCGGGTTACAGCACCGAAGGTACCCAACTGCCACGCAGGCAGAAAGAAGGGGGGGCTAAGTTTAGCATCGTAGCGCTTGGCCATGAGCCAGTGTCCTAGTTCCCGCGCTCCGGCAATCAGCACTAAACAGAGCGCCAAAGGGAGCGATCGCTGAAACAAACCCGGCGTATTCAGTAAACTAAAGCCCTGGAGCACTGAACTGGTTTCTAGGCAGGTGCCAAGGGTCGCTACCCCTAGCAACACCGCGGTTAGTTTTTGTAAGAGCGTTGAGCGAGCTACGGTGGTCGTTGCCGGCAAAATAATGACCACAGCCTTGCCCTCGCTATTGGGCACCATAAATAGGCGATAGCGATCTGGCAATGTAGCTTGCAAGCGTTCTGTTAGAGTGGCATGCACTGCTTTCGCATCACCGCGCAGGTTGCCGCGACAGATCACCCCGCCTTTGTAGGGAATGTACTCAGTGGCAAAGTAGGTATCAATACTAAAAATACTTTGAATTCCTTGCAGATCGTCTGGCGGCAAGGCAGGGGGGGCACTGGTTGTGAGGGGTTCGCCACTGTCAGGGGTAGATTGTGAGGGGGCAAGGACGTCATCAACCTCAGGTCGCCCCGACCGCAAGGGTGGTAATGGTGCATCGGAGGTGGCAGCAAGGAGGCGTAACCAGCGACCCAAGGCAATGTAGGCCACGATGGAGAGGACAAGGCTAAACAAGACAGCGGCAAAGTTGAGGACAATGCCAACACTCAAGGTGCCAAATACCACCAGCCATGGCAGCATCAGCACTAGGGTTTGCAACCAAGCAATAATGCCGAGTTTGCCGTAGGGTAGGGCGCGATAGAGTCCCCAGCCCAACAGGGCGATCGCCCCCGCGAGTAAGCCTGCTGTAATGATCATCTAGAATCCTCCACGACCCCCTAGCCTTACCCGCTAGGGGAAGAGCTATATCGATTAGCGCACAGCCATTGCAGTCAGTTGGGTAAGCACCTGACTGGCGCGTTCACTAAACTGCTGCATGCCGTTGGCATCAAAGCCTCGCTGGGACATCAAGGCCAAATCATAAATATAGTGGCACAGCTTTTCTACAAGTGCTGCGGTCTCTGATGAGCCACTGGTTTGAATAATAGTGCCCTGACTCAAGTTCAGCAGGTTCTGAATCAGGGGATGGGTGGTATTCACCACCAAGGTGTGCTCCTCGGGCAGTTGCACATTGAGTTGCTGTTGCATCATGGCCATCATTTCCTGCATTCGCCGACTGGTTTCTGGCAGCAGAATCATGGCGGGTGGGGCATCACCGCTATTTCCAGACTTGAGGGCTTCAGTACGAATGGTGAGCTTCGGCTTCTTGAGCACCGACTCAAACAGCGCCTTAATCTGTTCGCTACGGGTTTTATTACTGCCCGGGTCAATTATTTCACTGCTTTGGTCTTTGTCAATCAGGGTTTCATCTAGTTCTGCATCCACCCGCAGGAATTTAACATCGCTGTAGGTTTGCTCTAGCCACGGCACAAAGTGGGTGTCAATGAAGCTATCCATAAAGAGCACTTCAATGCCTTGCCCCTTGAGTAACTGAACGTAGGTGGCTTGGTTCACCTCATCGGTGCAGTAATAGACGCGGTTGGCGTGGCGCGCCTTGTTGCGCTCTAAGTACTGTTTCAGGGTGGTGTAGGCTTGGCCATCGACAACAATACCCCCTTGAGTGCTCCATTCATCGTTCTCTGCTGGTGTACTTAAGGTGGCTGTGGTGCGATAGATCAAAATATCCTCAACCTGTTTCTTGAACTTCTCGTCGTTGAGGGAGCCAAATTTGACAAAGGTGCCCAAGTCTTTCCACGAACGCACGTAGGCATCCGGGTCTTCGCGGTACAGTTCGTTGAGGCGATCGCCCACCTTTTTAGCGATATAATCAGCAATTTTACGCACGGTGCGATCGTTCTGCAAAAAGCTGCGGGAGACATTGAGGGGAATATCGGTGCTGTCAATCACGCCCCGCAAAGGCAGCAGAAAGCGGGGAATGATCTCTTCGCAGTTGTCGCTGACAAAGACTTGGTTGCAAAAGAGTTTGATCTGCCCTTTAGTGACATCAATATCCGGGCGGAGCTTGGGAAAGTAGAGGATACCGTTAACCACAAAGGGATAGTCGGTATTCAGATGCACCCAAAGCAAGGGATCTTCTTGGAAGGGGTACAAGTAGCGATAAAACTCTAGATACTCTTCTTTGCTGAGGCTGCTGGGGCTGCTCTTCCACGGCGCAATTTGTTTGTTGATTTGCTCGCCATCGAGTTTGATGGGCACCGGCAAAAAGTCGCAGTACTTGCGCACCAATTCACGAATCCGTGCTGGTTCGAGGTAACCCAGTTCGTCGTCTTGCAAGGTGAGGGTGACGGTGGTACCCACACTGGTGCGCTGGCCATCCTCAAGGGTGAATTCCGTAGAGCCATCGCAGGTCCAGTGGACGGGCGTTGCCCCAGCTTTATAGGACAGGGTATCGATTTCGACGCGGCTTGCCACCATGAAGGCGGAGTAAAACCCTAAGCCAAAATGGCCGATGATCTCTTGATCGCCATTGCCTTTGTACTTTTGGACAAATTCTTCAGCGCTGGAAAAGGCAACTTGGGTGATGTACTTTTTCACTTCCTCTGCGGTCATGCCCAAGCCTGTGTCCGCGATCGCCAGCGTCTTCTTCTCGCGATCGAGGATAATTGTAATTTCGGGGTGATCCACATCGCCACCGTATTCACCAGAGCGAGCCACCATGCGTAATTTTTGGATCGCATCTACAGCGTTGGAGACAAGCTCCCGCAGGAAAATTTCATGATCGGAGTAGAGCCATTTTTTAATGATTGGGAAAATATTCTCGGTATGAATTGAAATGGTTCCCTGTTCCAACATGATCGGTTCCCGTGAGCGCTACTGAATCACTAGACACCCGCACGTCAGTGCAGTGTCACCTTCTGATCTAGTGTATCGGCAGGGGTAACCTACTCCGTTGGTGGATAACCGATCTCTCGATCGCCTGCCAGAGGGTGACAATCACGCTGTTGGCTAGCAAGAATCCCTCCGGCTGAGTCAGCCATAGGCGATCGCTGCAACACTGTAAATGGGCAGGGTCAATCGACTGTGCCGCTGTGACCAGTGCCTCTACCCATTCCTGCGGAAAGTCTTTGGCCAACTGCTTCAGGCATACCCCCTCTTTCAGGCGCAATCCCAGCATCAGGGTCTCCAGCCAACGATCCCAAAGGGTCTCTTCAGCAACGGCGCTAAGCCCTGTAGGTAGGGTTTGCACCCACTCGTAGTATTTGCGGCGGCTGCGCGGACGCGTGAGGCGGCGCTGCCCCAGATAGCTGGTGGCACCCATGCCAAACCCATAGTAAGGCTCATTGCGCCAGTACACCTGATTATGACGACAGGCGAACCCCAAACGGGCATAATTAGAAATTTCGTAGTGCTCATAGCCCGCAGCACTCAGCCGTTCATGGGCAAGGCGATAGGCGGCAGCAGCCTGCTCTTGGGACGGTAAGGGGAACACCTCTGGCTGGTAACGCCGACTAAAAACCGTCTGCGGCTCCACAATCAAGTCATAGACAGACAGATGGCTCGGTGCAAGGGCGATCGCCGCTGCGAGGGACACCTCCCACTCTTGGAGCGATTGTTCCGGTAACCCACAGATAAGATCCAAGCTCCAATTGTCAATCCCAGCAATCTGGATCACCTCAACAGCAGCATAGACCTCGGCCACAGTATGGCTGCGACCACACACCTGCAAAAGCCTATCTTGAAACGCTTGCACCCCTAAGCTGACCCGATTCACCCCCGCTCTGAGATACCCCCGTAGCCGTGGCAGATCAAAGGTTCCGGGATCCATTTCCATAGAAATTTCCGCCGCCGCCGCAATACCAAAGCGCCGATCTAGTGCCCCTAAAAGCCGGTCAATCTGCTCAGGCGCAACAAGAGAAGGCGTCCCCCCACCAAAGAACACCGTTTGCAGTGGTTCCCCCGCACTGGGGGTTTGCCTAATTTCATAGCAAAGGGCATCGATGTAGTCACTCAGGAGGGGCGAAGAGGCGGCCAGAGGCCGGTCACCTACCACCGTAATCGGAAAATCGCAGTAGAAGCACCGCCGCCGACAAAAGGGAAGATGTAGGTAAGCCGCAGTAACCATGAGAAATAATAACGCCTTGCCTATTGATTCTAACTGTTCCCGGACTTTATACTGTCATATCTAGGAATAAGCAAAAAATTAGATATAGTATTGCGTAAACTCTCACTAAATCTATGAATGCTAAACATGAATAAATCAGGCGATTATCAATTGGGGTTTATCAGCAATCAGGATATTTATAACCATGTTAAACAAACTATTTCAAGATACCGTCTTTCTATTAATTTTAAGGAATTTACAAAACTAAAAATTGATCCTATAAAAGCAAGTTTTGATGGCTCTATCGTCCGAGTTATGCTTAATCAATAGCTAAATGCCAGCAAATTAAGCAACGTAACTGAAAATTGTCAAAGTTCCTGAACCCATAACCTGACCGCTTGATCAGCTTCAATTTATTGTTAATACCTTCGACAACACCACTATTTGTGTGATTATCAAAATAGGCGGTGACTTCACCAAACCACCGACAAATTGTTCTTACGCTCTCTTGAAAAGAATCCTGAGCTTGAGCTAACCAATCGAGCAATTGAAAGGTTCCATCTTTCCAATCTTTTGCTTGCTCAAAGATGGCTCTAAACGATTCCTTCTCCTGATACATTCGAGCCAGACTTGGCACTACTTCTCGAATTTCTTCCAGTTTTGCTTTTTGCTTCTGAGTTAGATTTTCCTCCGGCTTGAGTAACGCATATTTACTTTGTTTGGGCGCGGCTGCAATCCGGGCTTTCTGGACTTCATTTACCGTCTGCTCATTCGCTTTACAAATACTTTGTCGAGCCTTATCCAATTCCTGATTCACAATTTTTATAACATGA